>JAAOXZ010000063.1 GCA_018221085.1 Candidatus Woesearchaeota archaeon | reverse complement strand
CCAGGAGTTATGTTGCGAATTATTTGTGGAAGTTGTTCAAAATCTTCTTGTAATCCATGAGTTTCAATGCCGGCCTTTAAGGAATTTTTAACTGCGATGTCTAATATTTTATCACTGATGTCAATGGGATAAAAGATTATTCTTTTTCCTCTTTTTTGTGCTTCTTTTAGAATCTCTAAAGTTTTAAGTGCTTCGCCACAACCCATATCAATTACTCGAACATCTTCTTTAAGTTGAGATACAATAAACTCTAAATTTCTTTGAATCAAATCAGTTTCAGCATCATGCATGCCAGATTTATAATCCTCAGAATCTTCTAGGGCTAAATAACCATCTGCTTGTTCTTCAGTAACATATAATAATTTAGGATCTTGAAGATGCCAGGTTCTAGTGGAGCCATTAACTACTGGAGTTTGTTCTTCAATTTTTTCTAATAAAATTTTCTTAACGTCCATGTTTGTTCTAGAAGAATACCTTTTTTATAAGATTATGGCGTGTTTAGGTAGTTAAATCTTTTCTGCGAATTTATTCAGCTTATCTACACACTTATCTACGGAGTCACTGTTAACTTCATAATCATAATCGATGTTTTCCAGTTGGTGTTGATAACGTAAGTCGTAATAATCTTCTAATAGAATTCGGGAAACTTCTTGGTAATCTTTTTCGTCCATTAACTTGAGAAGTTTAATGACTACTTCATTTGAAAGAGCTTCTTTCAATGAGGAGATGATTTCTTTGATTTTTTCATCTTCACCATGAACGAAATAGTCACCAACGATTCTTTTAGCTCGGTTTTCAATAGAACAATTGACTTTTACCGACACTCCTTGATTCATTGCTTGGAAAATGGAATTGGGAATGAAAATACTGCCAATTTTTCTGCTTTCTCCTTCGACAAAAACATAGGGTTCATCTTTAAATTGTTCAAACTTATTAAACAATAAAGTTTCAAACTTTTTTTGCCCCGAAGGAGACAATCCAATGGCACCGAAAAGAGAACTGCGGTGTTGGGCAAATCCTTCAAAGTCTACAGAAGGGTTTAATTTTTTGATGATATCTGTTTTTCCGCTGCCAGCTAAACCATATAAAACAATTAATTTAGGAGGTTTATAATTTTCCATTGTTTTTCTCATGAAAGCCCGATAAGATTTGTATCCGCCATCTAACTGCACGGCATCATATCCTAATTTCAAAGCTAATTCCGTGATGGTTTTAGAACGCATTCCTCCTCGAGCACAGAAAATAACTATTTTTTTGGATTTATCTAAGCTAGTTATTTCTTTGGTGATGGAAGGAAGGTTTTTATGGTAGAATTCATATCCCAACTCCATTCCTTTTTCATTACTGGCTTTGTACACTAGTCCGACTACGTGTCTTTGCTCATTATCGAGTATTGGTATCTGGATGGCATTCGGTAAAGTATCTATCTCAAACTCCTTGGGACTTCTAGTGTCGACGAATACTGCGCCTTTAAGTTTTAAAGCATCTTTTGCGGAAATAGTTTCCATTAAATTTCAATATGCTATCTGTTTTAAAATGCTTTTGTTGAGTTATGGGGAGAATTTACGTAATTTATTTAAAGGACATTCAATCTGGATAAAATATGACCGAATCAGAATTTAGAAGAATTGTTTATGCGCCCGCAGGTGGTTTGTATACTCAAGGTATTTTTTATAATTTTATGAATAGTTTGGGTGCTAGAATAATTGAGAAAACTCAACGCACTAAATTAACGATTAACACTTATCAATTGCCTTTTGGAGGAGAATTGGAACATATGATTTGTGAAGATCCAGATTTAACTTCGGTTTGTGTTGAAGGTTCTGGAAAACAAATTGAAAAAGCAAAACAATTAATTCTTAGAGAAGCAAAAAAATATAATTGATTTATTCCACTAAAGTTCCTAGTTTCTTTTCAATAGCACCGAGTTCTCGTTCTAGAGAAGCTAGTTCCGGAGGAATGCGTTTAGTTTTTTTAGGTTGGCTTTCTATTACTGCCGGTTCGGAAGTTTTTTTAGCAACCCTTTCCACTTTTAATTTATTCTTGGGTAGAAATCGTTTTAATTTATTGACCTCTGTTTTAATAGCTTTGAGATCAGTTTTAAGTTGTAGAATGGCATGGGTTTTTTCTTCTTTGGTCCTTTTAAATTGCTCATAACTTTGTAAAAATTGGATGACTTCGCGAGTAGGTTCTAGAATGTGTCGTCTTAATTCCACTGGATTATCAATACCAATGAAGTAAGATTCCTTTTCCTTAACGGTTTTTTTCTTTTTGGCCATTTTGTTTAAAATTGTTCTGGTTCGTGCAGGAATTGACTCATGGCGCCTAACCGAGTTTCAATTTCTGCTAAAGCAGTTTGCCAACTTTGAAGCTGAGAGTCTTCTTCTTGTTTAAGTTGATTTATTTTAGCCAAAGTCATTTTGGCAGTTTCAATTTTAGTTTTGAGGGTACTTAAAGCATCAACAGCACTCTTATATTCTTCTATTTTGACAAAGACGGGCATGGTTTCCATTTTTTAATCACCTTTATTTTTTAAAGATTGTATCGTCGATAGCTAAGAGACGATCATGAATCTGTTTTAAACTATTTTTTAAGCGTTCGTAATGTTTGTGTTCGTTAAATTCTGATTTTTCCAGTTCTTGAATATTTTTGTCCATTTCAATGGTTTTAGCTCGGACATTACCGAGATTATCGAATATTTCTTGATAGTGCTGCATTCTGAGATAAAATGGTTTTTTAACCATAAAAACGGTTTTTTTATGTGGATGAAAAGAAGGTTCTGGTTGAGAAGGTATTTCTGGTAACATCGGGCCAGCGTCCATTTTAGCGAACGGAGGTGTTGGGACTGGCAGGGATGGTTTTTTAAGACCTACCGCTGCCTTGATTTTTTCGTGAATAGGAAGTTCTTCTTCCTCGGATTCCCTTTTTGGGACTTCGGGCATAGGAGTTAATTCTTCTCTTTCTGGAGGAGTTAATTCTTTCATGGGCTTGATTACTTTAACTTGAGAAGCTTTAGGGAATTTTAGAATATCATCTGAAGGAGGTGCCGGTACTTCCAGTTCCTTCTTTTTTCTAGAAAAAAGTCCCATTGGAAGTATTTAAATGAAAACGATATTAAAAACTTTATTGAGTATCGGAGAATAGTAACATTTTTAATAAGACGGTTTTATTGAGTTTATTTATGAACAAATGGTCTATCTGGTTTCTTGGCACGATTTTATTGTGCGGGGTTGTGTTGGGGGATGGTGAAAATGTAGTATTATCTACTTATTTAGATGAAGAAATCTATATTGGTCAAGAATATACTAAATTGTTTAAGATTAAAATAGAAAATCAAGTGGATTGTAGTTCAAAAAAAGATTTGATAACGGTCCATTACAGCATAACTAAGGATGAAGTGGTGAAAGAAGATTTTTTTGAAAGGGAGATTGGTTGTAGTGGTTATGCTAATACTGGAGAGTTTACTCCGTTAGAAGTAGGAGAATATACTTTATGTGGAGAAATTGTAGAATCTACCGTGGAAGAAACAAATTTAGAAGATAATTCTGCGTGTATGGATTTTGTAGTGTTAGATACTTCTGAAGTTGCTTGTGATGTGTCTTTGAATATTACTGCTAATGGAGATTTTTTTTACGAGAAAGGGGAATCCATTAAATTCAAAACAGAGTTGAATAATAAAGAATTCCCGTTTGAAATTGAATATTGGATTGAAGATTTGTTTGGTAATATTTACAAGAAGAAATATGTAACTGCCAATACTAATCAAAAATCTTGGAAAACCAAGATTAGTGAGGAAGATAGAATCTTATTTATCAAGGCAAGGGTCACTCCTTCTTGTAATGATGAGAATTTAGATGATAATTATGCCGAACTGATGTTTGCGGTGATTAATGAAGTGGAAGAAGAGGAAGAGGTTTTGGAAGAACTTTCGACCATAAAAATTGGGAAAATTTCTCCAGCGGAAATTAGTTTTGGCGAGGTAGTTAATGCTGAAGTAGAGATTTATAAAGGTTCTACAGGTAAGTATTCGCTGTCAGCTTGGATAATGAAGAATGGCAAGACAATTAGTCAAAAAACAAAATTTCATTTGAAAGATAAGTATACTAATTACAAACTATTTTTACCAATACAACTAAAACCAAATTGTAATGAGAAGATTGATGATGGGAAGGCTAGTTTAGTGGTGGAAGGATTGGGGGAAAAGGTGGAACAAGAGCTTAGCATTTCCGGTATTAATGAAAAGTTGTGTCAGGAAATTGAGATTGAGGTGGAAGTAGAAAAAGTAAACGAGAAAGAAGAATCTTTATGTTTGTTGAGTGGAGATGTAGTAGATGAAGATACTTTGGATTCGGAATTAACATCTAAGGTTAGTGCGGGAAATGAAAAAATTTGGAGTGAAGTGGACGGAATAGTGATTTATGAATCTAGTTCAGCAAAAGCAAGTAAGTTAATCCCTTATTTGATCATGGCGATGCTGGGTTTGTTTTGTGCGATTTTAATTTGGAAGAAGTAAATTATTGTAGTAACTTAGGTTAGAAAAACTTAAAAACAAGTTGAGTTTCAATAAAACTATGTCAGAAAAGATTATGTGTCGGACCGTAATTGAGGTTTTAGGTAAACCGAGAGAACATATTGAAGAAGTTATCAAAGGTTATATCAAAAAAATCAAAGAAGATGAACGTTTTACAGTTACTAGAGAAGAATTCGCTGAAATTAAGAAACAAGAAAGCGAATTGTGGGCTACTTTTGCTGAATTAGAAATGGAAGTGGAAGATATTCAACACTTAATCAGTTTTTGTTTTGATTATATGCCTTCTGTTTTAGAAATATTAGAACCTACCAAGATAACTTTAACGGATAAAGGATTTTCTGAGTTTTTCAATGATTTGCAGGCAAAGCTACATGGAGTAGATATGGTAGCTAAACAAGTTAAGATGGAAAACGATAGCTTGAAAATGAACATGGGAAAGCTATTGAGAAATTATTTAACTATCTTATTGGGAAAGAACGAAATGGATATTGAACAATTGCGTAAATTTACTGGTGTAAAAGAGGATATTTTAGGTGACTATCTAGATCGGTTAATTGATGAGAAAATTGTCAAGATGGAAAACGGAATCTATTGCTTAGATAGTAAAAAATTAGTAAAAAATGAGTGATAAGAAAAAAGTTGAAGCAGTGTTGTTTTCAATCGGAAAGGAAGTTTCTTTAGTTAGATTATCAGAATTATGTGATTTAAGTGAAGATAAAATCAAAAAAATTCTAGAAGAATTAAAAGAAGAGTATGGTGAAAGAGATCATTCTTTGAGTGTAGTTCAGCGAGGAGATAATTATAAGTTAACTGTTAAAG
The DNA here is from genome assembly GCA_018221085.1 of Candidatus Woesearchaeota archaeon. GTDB lineage: Archaea > Nanobdellota > Nanobdellia > Woesearchaeales > GW2011-AR9 > JAAOXZ01. Next base: position 2,933 of record JAAOXZ010000063.1, on the reverse strand, counting down.
ATGAATTTATCCCCATAGTTAGTAAATTAGTGGAAGGGATGGATTTAGATAAGGCCTTAATGGAGACTTTGGCAGTGATTGCCTGGAAATATCCGGTAGTGCAGTCAGAAGTGATTAAATTAAGGAATAATAAGGCTTATGAGCATATTAAGCGGTTGATGGAATTAGAATTTGTAGAGAAGGAGCGATTTGGAAGGACATTTAAATTAAAATTGACTAAGAAGTTTTTTGAATATTTTGATTTGCCTTCGGCGGAAGCTAAGAAAGCTTTTTTGGATAAGGTGCCTCAGGGTGTTTTGAAGAATGCTGAAGACGTTGATAAGGAAGCGGACGTAGTTGAAAAATTAGTGGAGCAGGATAAAAAAGAAAGAGTGGCTAAAGAAGAGATTAGTTCGGCAATGGAAGAAGCTAAGAAAGTTCAAGAGAAAGTAAAAGAGAGTAAGGAAGAAGAAACTGAGAGTACAGAAGAAGAGAGTAAGGAAGAAACAGATGCCACTGAAGGCGTGAAGTTATTGTTTGGAGAATAATACGGAGGATAATAAAATGGAAATTGATGGGCTGGTTATTAAATATGAAAAAGAACTGGAGTTAGTAGAACCTAGATTCCATGGTCAATTTGTCCAATTTGCAGAAACAGGAGAAGCAAGCAGAGGGTTTATGGATTATCTTGATGAAAGTAGGGGAGCACAAAGAGCATTTGAGATGATATCAAATAGAGAGATAAGGGAATTTAACGAGAAGGTGAAAGGATATGAACAATGCGAGCGACTAAAGTTAGTAGAACCTAGATTCCATGGTCAATTTGTCCAATTTGCAGAAACAGGAGAAGCAAGTAAAGAATTTATGGATTATCTTGGTAAAAATAGGGAAGTACAAAGAGCAGTTGAGATGGAATTCAAGGTGAAGTTCCGGTTTAAGGATTAATGTTAGAGCAAATTGTTAAGTGGAAAACTTCTTTGGAGATCGTAAATTCAATTAGAGATCAGTTAAGAACAGATTATGGTGATTTTTTAAATAAAACTCAAACTACTATTGATGTCGGGGGAGTAGAAGATAGTAATTGTTATCTTGTTTTTAGAACAACTTGTAAAGAAATAGATTTAACAGTACTTCAAAAAGATATTCCTTATGATATTTGTTATAAATTAGAATACGTTGATAAATTTGAACCAAGAAGTTATAGTTCACCATCCATGAAAAGCGAACCAGTTGAACCTGTGTTGGTGTGGATTCTTTATGGAGACCAAGAGAAAGTGAGGAAATTTATTCTAGATGCCGCATTGAAAGTAGTTGAAGAAGAGAAGTAAAGTGTATTAATTCTAAAAACGGTTTGTTAAAGCAAATTTAAATTAATCTTTGTTTTGGTAACAATTTAAGACTCTTTTTACTAAACATCCAGTTCCTAATGCTGGGTGGGTAAACCACGCCAAAAATCCCCCCAATTGTACTAAAGGGTCCCCGACATACTCTTTTCCGCCCAATTCGTCTAAGTGTTCAATAACAAAAGGTTTGCCGGTTTTGATGCCTTCAGCAATTTCTCTTACGCCCATTACATATCCGTCCATAATTTTATCTAAAACCATAATGATTGTGTGAACTTAAAAGTATTTAAACTTTATCAAAAAATTAGAAAAGAAGATTTTTATTTGGTAAATACTTCTCTACCTTCTAATAAATTAATTATCTTAAATGCTACATAAACTTTTTTATTACTACGTCCCTTAGATTCAATAACAATATTTTTCTCAATTAATTTTTGAACCAAACCCCATGCGCCAGGTTGAGAAATATTTAGGATTTCTTTAACATCGTGAACGGTAAAGAAAGGTTGTTTAAACAGAGAATCAATTAAAATATACATATTGGGACTCTGAGACATAGTTACAGATTTTTTATGTAATTCGTCCTTATAATTATCTATTTCATTTAATAAATTAAAAGCTTTTAATGCTTGAACTTCCATTGCTTTAAGAAAAAATAATAGCCATTCCTTAATTTCGCCTTTTGAACTTACATTAAACAATTTTTCAATATAAGTATCCTTATTTTTTGTTAAGTATTCACTTATATATAAAAGAGGATGAGATAAAATATTTTTAATACATAATAAATGCACTATTAATAAACGTCCAATACGTCCATTTCCATCTCTGAATGGATGAATTGCTTCAAATTGATAATGAATGATTCCTATTTGATACAGTTTTTGTAATAAATTTTCATTTGAATATTCAATTAAATTGTCAATTAAATTAGGTGTTGTTTGGGGTGATGCAGGCACAAAAGTTGCAGTATCTAAAGTATCTTCTCGTTTACCAATTGCATTCTGATCAATTTTAAATTTTCCAGGAGTTTTATTTTCCCCCCTAACTCCTTTAAGTAAAATCTTATGAATTTCTTTGATGAATTGAATAGTCATAACTTTTTCTTTAAATGCATACTTCATCGCGTCTCTGTAATTTCTAATTTCTTCATTATCTAATTTTCGTTCAGGATCCAATTCTTTTATTTTTTCTTCTTTAAAGACATCAGAGATGGTTGAACGAGTACCTTCTATTTCTGAACTCATTTGGGCTTCTTTAAGCATAAAAGGTAATTGAAACAAAGCAATTTCTTGAGACGTAAACTTTTGAGTTAAACCATCTAACTTTCCTAAGGCCAACATAGTATTCTGCGCTTGTCCACTTAATTCTACAGATTCATCAAATTTAAAAGGTAAATTACTAGGTTCAAAAAGATAATACATTCCTTGATTTTTCCATACTAATTTACCAGTTACATTATTCACAAAGTTATTTTCATTCATCTTAATAAGTTCGATTATATTGGTATTTATAAATTTATCGTTTTTATAAACTCATTTAAATACTAACTTATAGGGTTCTAAGAATATTAAGCACAGTTATTGAAAAAGACAAAGCTATAAACTCATT
>JAAOXZ010000062.1 GCA_018221085.1 Candidatus Woesearchaeota archaeon | reverse complement strand
GGAGAGATGGTAGATGAAGATGGTTGTTCTTCAGATCAAGTTTCCGATGATGATAGAGATAAAGATACCGATAATGATGGATTACCAGACTACTGGGAATTGATGTATGATGCAGTGGGTTGCGAATTAGATTTCACTAATGATGATTCTAATATGGATGGCGTGTTTGACGCTAGTGAAGATTATGACGGAGACGATTACGATAATTATGATGAGTATATGGCTGGTTTTGATCCTTGTGTGATGGATGAACCGCCACAAGTAGATATTGGAGACATGGGTGGAACTGTTCCACAAGCAGAATCAAGTGCGGTAGCCTGGACATTGTTTATTTTAGGATTAGTAATGGTTTTGGGCGGAAGCGGTTATTTGATTTATCTCTATAAATTTACCTCGAGAGTTAAAGTTTCAGCAAGACCAGCGGTGCAGAGAGTTGCTAGGCCGGTGGCTGCTAAACCTGGTTTCTCTTTCCGAGACCGGCTGTCAATTTTGCGGAGAAGAAGATCCAGAAAGGAAAAAGCCAGAAAAAGAGAAGCAGTATTTGGCGCTTTTAGTAAAAAATCCAGTACCATCCCCAATGTAGAACAAGCCATTAGAAAGAAAGGGCCCCACTTGAGTAAATTGGGAGACTTAGTAAAGAAACATGCTAAAATAAAAGAAAAAATTAAACCCGGATTAAGACCTGGAGAGAAAGGAGTGTTTGCCAAGTTAGAATCTATTGCCAAGAAGAGTAAAGGAAAGAAAATAGACAAAGTGGTTTCTAAAAAAGAGGCTAAAACTATCTTTGATAAATTGAAAGAGATTAGCAAACAGCGGAAGAATGGAAAATGAGATTAGGGAAGAAAGGTATGTCAATCGGAATGGTGTTCATGTTTATGTTAGCAGTAATCACCTTTGCCGTGATTATGATTTTTGGTTATAAAGCGATAACTGATTTTATGGGTAGTGGAGAGAAAGTAGAATTTTATCAATTTAAAACTGATTTAGAAAGTGCAGTTAAGAAAATTTATACCGAATACGGTTCGGTTCGAATAGAGACCTTTTATTTGTCGGCAAAATATGAGAAAATCTGTTTTGTGGACTTAGAGTATGAAGGAGATAGGAGTAACGAAGAACTTTGTATTGCCGGGAGTGAAGATTATGCTCCAATTGCTTGTGACGTTTGGGAAACCGCAGAAGATTATGCCGGAGCAGAGGAAAATGTTTTTTTGAAACCGCTACCGCCTGCAGATAGTCCGACGATAAAAGTCTATCAGATTGAACTTGGTGAAGAAGGTTATTTATGTTTAGATGTAGTCAAGGGGAGATTTAAATTGCAGTTAGAAGGTCTAGGAGATAGAACTGAGATATCTAAAGTTGTGAGTTGATTAAATTATTATGAAAGAAAAAAGAGGTCAAGTAGAAGTAACTTTTCACTGGATTTATATTTTAATTGCCGGAGCAGTGATATTGTTATTTTTTGCTGGAATAATTGTAAAACAAAAAGTTTCTTTTGAGGATAAACTAGGAGAAGACATCGTGCAAATATTAGATTCTATCTTAGCGGGAGCCGGAGTTTCAGAGAAAACTAAAAACTTTGTAGATGTTGGTGGTTTATCAGATTATACTTTTGAATTTAGATGCGAAGAAGGATATATGGGGTTTGGAATAAAAGGAGGGGCGTTTGAAGATCTGCCGATAAGTCCAGTTTTTGCTCCGAAGGAAATCAAAACCGGCAAATTGATTTTGTGGTCTTTACCGTATAAATTTCCTTACAAAGTGATAGATTTATTGATGGTCAGTTCCAGTAACACTAAGTATGTAGTGGTAGGTAATGAGTTTGATACTTTTTATGTTGAATTACAAGATATGACTGAAGGATTTAATTTCGAGTTTGTTAATGATTTGAACGAAGTAGATCCCGGAAAGAATTTTCACGTTAGGGTTATTGATTTGAAAGGAAACCTAGGGGGAAGTGGAATCCCAGCAACATTACAAGAATTAGGCGATGAACAATTAAGTGCGATTAGTTTTTCTCCAGGTAATGTAGTAACTTATTTCCAAAAAGACGGAGACGATTGGGAGCAAGGAGAGACCGTGCAGATAATTTCTATTGCCGAAGAGAAGGATGCCGCTAAATACGCTGCAATCTTTGCTGGAGATGGTGAACGATACATGTGTAATATGATGAAAGTGTTTAAGCGAATGAAATACGTCACCGAGGTCTATGCGGGGAAATTAGGAGAGTTAAAAGAACATTATAGTGTCTTCGGAGTACCAAATGGAGCCATATGTCAATCAATTTTAGAGGAAGCAAGACAAAGTGTAGATATTGTTTTTGAAAGGTTAAAAGGAAAAGTTTCTGCTTGTGACGATTCCGAAGATTATCTTTCTTGTAGTGATAGTAGAATGACAGAACCGGCAAGCGAGTTAAGAGAATTAAATGATCAACTAGAAAGTTGTGTTAAATTATATTAAAATGAAAAAGAATAGAAAAGCCCAGATTAGGATGTCTGAGACAATTGCAGTACTGTTTATTTTCTTTATCTTAGTAGTATTCAGTCTTATTTTTTATTATAAATATAGCGAAGTTTCCTTTAAAGAAGAACAAGCAGAATTAATGGGCTTGCGGGCGATGGATACCACTTTGAAAACATTATTTTTACCGGAGTTAATTTGCAGTCAGGGAAAAGCAGAACCGATAGACAATTGTTTTGATTTAATGAAATTAAGGCATGCCGCGGAAGAGGGCGTTTTTAATAAATATCTCTCCGAGTATTATTTTGATTTATTCCCGTATACCAAAATTACTATAGAACAATTATATCCTGGTGAAGGTGAATCCTGGGTATTGTATGATAAAGAAAAAACTAAACAATTAGATGATGGATTAATGGTGCCAGACTGGAAGAATAAAGAATCAACTTATTTTGTGGTGTCGTTGAGAGATGAATTGAATCCCGATAATGAATATAGTTTCGGCGTTTTAACAGTGGAGGTTTATGGTTGATGAAGCGGGGGCAGATGGAGATGATTGGGTTGGTAGTAATAGTGATACTAATAACCCTAGGAATGCTGTTTATGGCCCAATTTGCTTTGAAAGACGATCCCACTAAGAAAATTTTTGTGCGGAAAGGATTAGCTTACAGTACTATGGGGGCGTTAATGAAAACCAGCGTAGCCTGTGATGATCGTGGTGATGATTTTGGCGAAAAATTTGTACGGATGACAGAATTGATGAAAGATTGTGCGGAGTATTATGGAGAACCTTCTGGTTATATGTGTGATAATAAACAGTCTTGTGAATTCTTACAAGAGTTGATTGGCGATTTATTGACTGATACTTTAGGAACTTGGCAGAAACACTATGAATTTAAGTCTTCTTTATTGGGTTTTGGAGATAGTTCGGAGACCTTGATTGAGTTCTCAGATGAAGATGAGAAGGGATGCAAAGATGAACGAGATACGTCAGGTTTATTCCCCATTAATTCTGATGCTGGTTTGATAGAGAATATTTTGTATTTATGTGATTAAGGAAGCCATTTTATAGCAATATTTATATAGATTAATTCTTTTTTTAGAGTAGATAATTAAATATTATCAATTTAAAAAATGAGGTGGATAAAAATGGATAAGAGAGGACAAGGTCTTTCTTTAACAACCATCATTGTAGCAGCAATTGCTTTGATAGTTTTGGTGGTGTTGGTAATGATTTTTACTGGTAGAATTGGTATTTTTCAGGAAGAAGTCGGAGATATAGGTCAAGCAGAATTAGTTAAATTGCAGATAAGTTATGGGGATTGTCACCCTTCAACTACTGTGGAATCAACTTTTACTGTAGATATGGATAGAGCAACTTCCGAAGTAGAAAAAGAAGATGCTAGGAATATATTGAAAACAGAAAGTCGTCGATGTAAATCTTTAGCCGATGCCGATACTTGTAACGCTGGAGGATGTTCTTGGAAATGAGCAGTAAGGGACAAGGAAGAACCTTCTGGATCGTAGTTACTGCAGTAGTAGCATTAGTGGTTTTGGTGGTTCTGTTGTTAATTTTTACCGGAAAAACGGGAATGTTGAATGAGGGATTAACAAGTTGTGAAGGAAAAGGTGTTTGTCGGCCTTGTGCCACTTGGGACAATCCCAGTACATGTGCCGATGCCTGTGGTGAAGGAAGAACCTTATCAACAATATTTACTTGTCCAGACGAAAAGGTTTGCTGCTTAGAAACCTAGATAATCAATTGTAAAAATGGTACTCTGTAAAAAAGCTCAACAACGGACGAGTATCGTGGTTATTGTGGTGGTTATGCTTTGTATTTTGTTGGGTTTGGCTTTTTTATATTATATTTTTAAACTAAAGGGAAAACTGATGCCGTGAGATTAAACAAAAAAGGTATTGAAGAAACCAGTTTCTTTAATCCCTTTCCTCCTCTTGGGAAGAAAGGTATGGAAATGTGGCAATTAGTAATGATTATTATAGTTTTAATTCTGTTGTTAGTAGTGATGGTGTGGTATGGTGGTTTAGGGGGAGAACTGAGCAAATTATTTGAAAGTCTGGGGAAGTTGTTATAATGGCAGTCAAAAAATTAGCTTATTATTTAATTCCTTTGATAGTTTTGATTTTAGTAGTAATGTGGCAGTTTGGTCCAGAAGGATTATTTGATGGCGTCAAAGGAGCAGTGGAAGGAATTGTAGATTTAGCTCCTAAGGTGACGGTTGGTTCTGAAGAACTGAAAGGAGAAAAACCAACTATTCCGCCAGAGCACGATACCGCAATTAGAAATCTAGTAGATACGATTAAGAAAATGAAGGATAGTGAGAAGACTAATTGTTTTGCTAATTATGGTGGATTACCAGCTTTGGGTGAAAAGGGAACTTCATTAAACTTTCAATTAGAAGGCGATAAAACTACCTTGATGATTGGTGGTGGTGCAGGAGG
>JAAOXZ010000061.1 GCA_018221085.1 Candidatus Woesearchaeota archaeon | reverse complement strand
GAATAAAAAATATCCTGCTGTGATCACCAAACTCCCCTTTTACAAAAAAACAGCTCTGTAGACTTTCTTTGTGTTGTCAAGGCTATGTGAAAATGTCCGCTTTTTAGCATAGTGAAAATGTCCGGTTTTACACACAGATAGACCTCCTTTTTGATATAACAAATTTTTTCCATGGATGATTCATGGGAGGATGATAATATATCCTTGCCTTCTTAATCAGTTTTTGAGTTTCTTTTTGGGTTTTAACTAATGCAGAAAGATCTTTAGTGGTTACCTCTTCAAATAAAAGATGTTTACCCTTCAGTTTAAGGGTTACCTTTCCATTAAATTGTTCCATAACGCTAACTCTTTGCTTTTTCATTGTTATTGATGGTTTTTTAATGAGAAATATCCTGTTTTTCCAATGAACAGTATAACTATTGCCAATAGTTCTAAATTCTTTAATACAGAAGAGCTCATCAAAATTAAGCTTTTTTGGAATCATCCTGTGTAGATTTCCTCTTTTTAAAGACTTAACCGCAAATCTAGCATTGTGTTTAGATAAATATTCTTTCAGGAAAACATTTGCCTGATTCAGTGTGGAAATTCCGGACAATCTCATTTCTTTTGTTAGACGATCCTGTAGTGTTTCAAATACTCGCTCAATACGTCCTTTCGCTTGAGGAGAATGGGCATAAATGATTTTGACGTTAAGCTCGTCCAGCGATCTGGCAAACTGTGTTTTTGCAAATTCTCCCTTCAAATCTTCTTCAAGATTTGGTTGTCTGGTTGTCTTGTAGGCACTGTGTTTGTCCATGTATAGACTGAAAGGTATTCCGTATTTGATCATATACCGCCTAAAGCTATCCATAGCTGAGAAGGTGCCCTCGCATTTATAAAACCGGCCAAAAAATTCATTGCTGGCATCATCTATGTATCCCATAAGAACCAATCTGAGACCTCTTCCTTCCAACCAGTCATGATCAGAACCATCCATCTGGATCATTTCTCCTTTATGGTGTTTTCTTTCTCTCCATTGATGGATCTTTCTTTTCTTTCTGCTTTTTGGATGCCAAATATGCCAACCGGTCATTAGCTGTCTTAATTTCTCCTTACCGATTTTGATCTTCTCGCATTCCAATAGTTTTTCAGCAGCAAAAGTTGGGCCAAAATCATAATATTTCTTTTCAACTATAACCTTAATTTCTTCTGTTTTGCTTTCAGATAGTTTAAATGGGGAAGGTTTCCCTCTATTGCCGTGGACAATTGCCTGATCTTCACCTTTTTGGATCTTTTTTATAATTCTCCTTATTTGACGATCAGTTAAGTCCAACATTTCTGCCGCTTTTACCTGGGTTAATCTTTTTTCCATCACTTTATGAATGATCGGTAGCCGCCTAAGTTCTTTCCTGCTCATTGCGATAATATCCTTTCTCATTTTTGCCCTCCTTTTAGAATTTACTATCCTAAAGGAAGGCTTTTTATTTATCCAGAACCGGACATTTTCACGTGGCTCAATCCGGACATTATCACGTGGCTCCTACAGATAAAATTTGAACATTGAGCATATACCGTCTTTCTGTTAAAATCAACTTGTTGATCATTTGAAAGGGCGGAAAGCACTTACATGAAAATGTCAAAACTTCTTGCTCCTACGCTTAGAGAAGATCCGAATGAAGCGGAGATAGCAAGCCACAAATTAATGATCAGGGCGGGAATGATCAGACGGCTCGCTGCCGGCATATATAATTACTTACCTTTAGGATGGCGAATTATCCACAAGATCGAGAACATAGTCCGTGAAGAAATGGATAAAGCCGGAGCTTTAGAAGTTAAGTTACCCGCAATATTACCTTCAGAATTGTGGAAAGAAACCGGAAGATGGAATGTATACGGG
>JAAOXZ010000060.1 GCA_018221085.1 Candidatus Woesearchaeota archaeon | reverse complement strand
GTAATAAAAGGCACCATCGGTGCAAATATCTTAATCACTCCCATCAATACTTCCTTAAGTACATATAAACAAACATCTTTGTCGGCTTTACTTCCTACGGCACTTTTATCGCGAATTATTTGGATGTACGTTCGGCTTAATTCCAAGAACAATTCTTCAATCAAACCAATGGTGTCATCTAATTCATATTTATTAAACAAAGCCGTAACCTTCTCTATGGTTCTGTGTAACTTAGAAAAGATATACTTTTCTTCTAAACCAAAAATATTCTCCATCAACTCACTATCTAACTCAAAAGGATTAGTGTTGTTCTCTGCCGCCAGATTAATCAATAGTTTGTGTACATTCCACAACACCCGTAAATTTCTTTCCTTGACTACACATTCATTCCAATTAAAATTAATTTCTTGACCGGCATTGTTTTGACACATGTAATAACGCAGTACATCCACTCCATGTTTGTCAATTAATTCGTAAGGGGAAATAATATTCCCAATTGATTTACTCATCTTTCTCCCTTCGATATCAGTTAACATTCCATGAACGTAAACATTTTTGTAGCAATTCTTACCAAAGGCAATTTGAGAGCAAATAGAAAGCATACTAAACCATAATCTGGTTTGTTCTTTAGCTTCTAAAATAAAATCTGCTGGAAACCATTCCTTAATCAATTCTTTGTCGTTATCTAAACAATTCCACGCCGCAGTTCCGGAATCTACCCAGACATCAATAACGTCGGGAACTCTTTTCCGCACTCCACCACAAGAACATTTGTATTCTACTTTATCGATCCAAGGAATATGTAAATCTTTGGGATTTTCACCAGATTTTTTCTTTAATTCTTCCGCTGAACCAAAGACATCTACTTCTTTACATTCAGAACACTTCCAGATTGGCAAAGGTGTTCCCCAAAATCTTTGTCGAGAAATAGAATTATCTCTTAAATTACTGACCCAAGACTTAAATGAATTATTGGCTGTTTCTGGAACCCAATGAACGCCTTCGTTGTCCTTTAGCATTTTGTCTTTGATGTCTTCAATTTTTAGAAACCATTGGTAAGTTATCCGAAAAATAACTGGTTTGTGACATCTCCAACAGTGAGGATATTCGTGTTCTACTTTAGTTACGGCAATCAAATTGCCTTTTTCTTTTAAATCTTCAATAAATTTAGCATCATCAACCTTGGCTTTCAAACCAGTAAACTTTCCCATCCCTTCCGGAAAAATCCCTTCTTCAGTCAAAATATTAAATGGCGGAATCTTATATGGTTTACAAGCTTCCTGATCTTCTGGACCACATCCCGGAGCAGTATGGACTAAACCACTTCCCGAAGTAGTATCGACATACTCTTTGTTTAAAATAACAGTAAACGTTTTGGGATGTTTTTCTTTAATCTCTTTTAATTGGGGAATTTCATCTTCCCAAGGATGAATGTATTCCCAACCTTCTAATTTATCTCCTTTGAATTCTTCTATAATTTTCAATTTCTTATCTGCTACTGATTGCACTACTGGGGCGGCTAGAGCTTTCGCAATTATCCACACTTCATCGTCAACTTTCGCTCGAACATAATCTAATTCTGGATTGACCATCACCGCTAGATTAAATGGCAATGTCCAAGGAGTAGTGGTCCAAATAACTAAAAATTCTTTCTTTTTGCCCTTGAGTGGAAATTTAACAAACACCGAGTTCTCTACTACTTCTTCATATTCACATTCGTGTTTAGCTAAAGAAGTTTCACAGTTAGCACACCAAGTTAATACTTTTTCCCCGTGATATAATCTATCTTGATCATAAGCTTTTTTGATTAACCACCATTCTCCTTCCATGAAGGGTTTAGTTAACGGCATGTAGGGATTTTTCAGGTTTAAAGAAATTCCTAATCTACTCAAATCTTTAACCATTAAACCGGCCATTTCCTTAGAGAATTCAGTACACCCTTTGATGAATTTATCTAAACCAAATTTAATAATGTCTTCCTTGGTCTTTAAACCATGTTTTTCCATTACTTTGTGCGCTGTAGGCAATCCATGCATATCAAAACCATCTCGGTCCCAAACATTCATACCGTGCATTTTTTTATAACGAACTACACAGTCTTTTAAGGCATAATTCCAAGCGTGAGCTAAATGCAATCTACCAGAAGTATACGGCGGACCATCTAAAAAGTAAAATTTTTTCCCTTTTTTATTCTTCTCTCTAGTTTTCTCATTAATTTTCTTACTTTGCCAAAATTTTACCAGTTCTGGCTCTATATCTTGAGATTTATAGTTTGAAAACTTCATCTGGGTTAAGAAATGGAGACTTATTTAAAAAATTAATTGTTTAAATTAAGTGATATGTCGAGAACCACTGACCAAAGACCAGAGTAGGTTACCTCAGAAGATACATTGAGTGGTTCTTGAACACACAGATTCCACTTCAATTGATAATTATAGACTAGTGGAATGCTGTTGTGTCTGCTTTGCCCATTGAAGTAGTTTTATCTAAGTTTTTTCTTAATTTTTTTAAAGCTCTTTTTTCTATTTGTTCTACTCTTTGTCGAGTGATTCCATATTGTTCACCAATTTCGTTTAGTGTTACTTTCACCTTGCCATCTAAACTAAGTCTTTTTATTAAAATATCTATTTCTTTTGGCTTTAATAAACTTAATGCGTTTTCCCACTCACCGATCAATTGGTCTTTGGGGAAATCATCTTTTTCATCTCCAATAATCTCATGAAGAGTTTTATTTTCTCCTTGGTAGGCCGGTCGATCTAAGGACGTAACATTTGGACCACTTAAAACTCGAGTAACTTTTTCAATTGATTCTCCCATGGCTTCTGCAATTTCTTCGTGTGATGGCTCTTTTTCTAATTGTTGAAATAATTTCTCTTCCACTTTCCGGCATTTTCCTAGAAAAT
>JAAOXZ010000059.1 GCA_018221085.1 Candidatus Woesearchaeota archaeon | reverse complement strand
GTTTTTCTTTGAGTAAATTTTCCAGATTAAGAAGTTGGTTTTGAAGTTGAAGGCGGAGCTGATTTTTCCCTTCCGATTCTTGGAGCTGATTTTTTTTATTTTTAATTTCTTCTTCGGTTTGTTTTAGTTGGGGGAGAAGTTGGGTTAGGGAAGCGGTGAGGTGGGTCTGTTGTTCCCTAAACTCAATTAGCTGAGTCTTTTTTTGCTCCAAAGGTTCTAATCTGGTCTTTAGGACAGTGGATTTAATTCTGATTTTTTTGAGGTAGAAAATAATATTTTCCCTAATTTTTTTGTATTTATCTAAATTAAATATTTTTCTTAAAATGTCTAAGCGATTATCGGGATTTTCTTGCAGAATGAGTTTCATTTCTTCTTGGGGGCAGTAGAGACTGTAACGGAAAATGTAATTTTTGTTTTTAGTAATCAATTCTTCAGGATAATGCAGTAGATTAATAATTTCCGTTTTGAGTTCTACGGCAGTTAACTCTTTTTTGAGGTTGTTGATGATTAAATGACCCGTAGTTTGGGAAATAGAATTTTTAGTTTTCTTGAGATTTCTTTGAATGGTGATGGTTTGGTGGTCCAGTTGGAAAGTGAGTTCTACGGAGGCATTAGTGGTTCCTTTTCTAAGGAGAGTTTCTCCAGTGAGATCTGGTTTGGAGATGCCGAAGAGAGCGAATTCAATGGCTAGAAGGAGGGTTGATTTTCCGGAACCAATATCTCCGTTGAGGAGAGTAGAATTTTCAGAAAAAGTGATAGTTTGGTCTATATAAGAACGGATATTTTTTAATTTAAGAGATTGCAGGAGCATGGTAGATAGTGATGGGGGATTATGTTTTTAATCGATCCAAAACTTCTTGATATTGTTGGAAATGTAAACGGCAGCGAGGTTCGTAGGCTTCTTTACCGCCGACTTGAACAATTGGTGAATCAAAAGGAGCTACTTCTCCATCAGAGAATTTTTGAACGCGGGTAGCATTCATCCTACAACGATGGCCGTTATCTTGGTAAGTGCAAATGGCGTTTAATGGAACAGTATGGTCGGCGATTCTTAATAATTCTGACATGTCCAGTTTTTCATCGCTAAAAGGAAAATACATATCATGAAAATTTTTAGCTAAACCAGCCACTAAAACTATTCGGTTCATGGCTTGTTGATCACAGAATTCCACGATACGACTATCTAAAAATTGAACTTCATCAATACCAATGACTTGGGTTTTCTCTTCTAAGTTAGCAATCATTTCAATGACGGAGTTAATGTAAGTAGCTTCCTTTTGGAAACCATCATGTGAGATGACATAGTCTAAGGCATAACGGTCATCAATTTTGGGTTTGAATAATTGGGTTCGAAAGTCGGCAGCTTCTAGACGTCTGATTCTTCTAATTAGTTCGGTGCTTTTTCCACTGAACATAGTGCCAGTAATAACCGTTAATCCTGATTCTGTTAACATGGTGGGGAAGAAGATTAATTTCTTTTAAATCAATTATTGTGCTAAGAACTATGTTTTTTAATGGCACAATCCCAATGAGTGATACTGCGAGTGATTGCTGGCAGGCCATATAAAAATAAGCCGAATAATGATGCGAACCGTAAATCTCAAATATAGCGGGAGAGCCACTCTGGGCAGTATCACTCACAAAGATTATTGTGCCTTTTTAATACTCAATGCCTTTTCTGGCGGGAATACCTTTGTTGTAGTAATGTTTGTGCATTTTCATTTCAGTAACTAAGTCGGCGGCTTCAATGAGTTTAGAAGGAGCATTGCGACCTGTAAGAATGAGTTCGGTGCTTAGAGATTTGTTTTTAAGTAAGGCTAGCACTCTTTCAGTTTCTAGAAAACCATAAGAAAGGGCCAGGTTAATTTCATCTAGGATTACTAGGTGATGTTGATCTTGATTGATGATCTCATAAGCTTTTTTGAAGGCCTTTTCGACGTAATCTTTTTGGATGTCATCATTTAAGAAACAATAACGGCAATCGCCACATTCTATTTCTTCTCGAACGAAGTTGAAACGAGGATTATCGAGACTAATATTTTTCAATTGGAGTTGTTTTTGTTCTTTTAAACAAGGGCGGCCAAATTGAATGATTTCTAAATTGGGTAAAAAACTTTTAGCAGAAATGAATTCTCCGGTGTAAGCCCCACCTTTCATGAATTGGATAATAAAAACTTTTAAGCCTTGACCAATGGCTCTTAAAGCGATACCTAAGGCGGCAGTAGTTTTGCCTTTGCCGTCTCCAGTGTAGACATGAATTTGACCTTCTTTAAACATGGAATAGACCTCTTTTAAACTAAATTAAACGTCGCAGGTAGTACAGCCACCAGCGTATTCAGCACCAACCGTAAACATTTTTTTGTCACTGGTGTTGGAAGGTGCGGAAGATTTTGGTTGATGTGATTTGATCTTAGTTTCTCTAGTAACATTTAGAACTTGTAAATCCCGGCTACCATCTCGGTAAATAGTGGTTCCTTTGCAACCTAGTTCGTAGGCGAGTAAATAAGTTTTAGCCACTTCTTCTACCGAAGCAGTAAAAGGGAAGTTAACGGTTTTAGAAACAGCATTATCAGTGTGTTTTTGGAAAGCAGCTTGCATTTTGACATGGGCTTCAGGAGTTAGGTCCATAGCTGTAACAAAAACTTTTCTAATCTGTTCTGGGACTTCTTCTACGTCTTGAATGCTCCCTCGCTTAGCGATTTTTTTCATTAAATCTTCAGTGTAAAAACCCTCTTGACGGGCAACTTCTTCAAATAAGGGGTTGATTTCTAATAATTCAAATTGTGGTGTTTTTCTAAGGTAGGAAATAGCAAATAAGGGTTCAATACCCGAGGAACAACCACCAATAATGGAAATGGTGCCCGTAGGAGCAATAGAAGTCCGAGTAGCATTTCTAACTCTATTTTCTGGTCGGCCATCGTTGTAGATACTTTTTTCAAAATTAGGAAAAGTCCCCCTAGTTTTGGCTAGTTCTACAGAAGCTTTTTTGGCTTCCACATTAACAAATTCCATTATTTTTTCCGCAAGTTGTAGTGCTGGTTCGGAGTCATAAGGAAGTTTTAATTTAATTAACATATCTGCAAGGCCCATCACTCCCAAACCCATTTTTCTATTAGCTAAAACCATCTTAGATATTTTGAGAACAGGGAATTTGCTTAAGTCAATAACATTATCCATAAAGTGGACTGCAGTATGGATGGTGTACTTTAGTTTTTCCCAATCCACTTGGTTGTTCAGAGTATGATTGGCTAAGTTAATGGAACCCAGATTACAGGATTCATAAGGTAATAAGGGAACTTCGCCACAAGGATTAGTAGATTCTACTTCTTCAGGTAAGGCGTGTTTTTTGTTAATAGAATCTAAGAAGACAATTCCGGGATCGCCGTTTTTCCAAGCCATCGTGCAAATTAAATCAAAAACTCTTTTGGCATCTAATTTACTTTGAATTTCTTTATTTTGGGGGTTAATTAAATCATAATCCCTATTCTCTTTAATGGCATTCATAAATTCATCAGTGATGCCCACAGAAATATTAAAATTATTAATGGAATTGTCTTTTTCTTTACAAGTAATAAAATCAAGAATATCTGGATGATCTACTCTGAGAACTCCCATATTAGCACCACGTCTTTTACCACCTTGTTTAATCTGTTCGGTAGCGGCATTAAAAACTTTCATGAAGGAAATTGGCCCACTAGCTACACCACCGGCAGTACCGACGGGGTCTCCTTTGGGTCTTAAACGAGAGAAAGCAAAACCAGTTCCCCCACCAGATTGATGGATGATGGCGGCATTTTTAACAGATTCAAAAATACCTTCAATAGAATCTTCTATTGGTAAAACAAAACAAGCAGAAAGTTGTTGCATTTCGGTACCAGCATTCATTAGCGTAGGAGAGTTAGGCATAAAATCTTGATCTAACATTAATTTAAGAAATTCTTGTTCAGATTTTTTAGCGTTTTGATTATATTTAAAATCTGCTTGAGAAATATTATTGGCAACTCGACAAAAAAGTTCTTTGGGAGTTTCAATTAATTTTCCGTTTTTGTCTTTTCTGAGATAACGGCCTTCTAGGACCTTAAGAGAGTTTAAAGAAAGTTTGGTGTCATCTTCAATACCCAACATTTTTTTGGCTTCCCGGAGATCTTTTCTTTTTTGACGATACAGAATGAAGGATTTAGCGGTTTTGGCGTGGCCTTGTTCAATTAAAACTTTTTCTACACTATCTTGGATATCTTCTACGGTGGGAGTTTGATTATCGCATTTTTCTTCAAGAAGTTTAGTAACTTCTGCAGCTAGAAATTCGGCTTTTTCTTTGTTTTCTCCGCCAACAGATTGAGCGGCTTTCCAAATCACTTGACAAATTTTATTAGAATCAAAATCGACTATTCTACCATCACGTTTTTTAATCTGGGAAATCATGATTTTTGGATAAGGTGTTGATTAATAACCTTTTATATTTTGGAGTATATGGTTTGGGGGATATGATTTTTAGAAACATTTTTAATGGTGGGAGATTTGTTTTTAATATGGGTATATGGATGTTGATTATTTCCAGTTTGTATTTCTTTTTGCCAGCTTATGGTGCTAATATGGCTCCGGAGTTGTTTAGATGGGTGCCTTTTTTAGATAAGCCGATTTGGAAAAAGAAGTTGGGAGCAAATAAGACTTGGCGAGGAGTAGTGGTGGCAGTGATAGTTGGTGTAGTGGTGTTTTCATTACAACAGTGGCTGTTTCGTTTTGAACTTTTTTATAATATTTCTTTGATTGATTATGGTGATTTTAATTGGCAGTTAGGGTTTTTATTGGGGTTTGGAGCAATTTTGGGTGATGCAGTAGGTAGTTATTACAAAAGGAGAGCTAGGATAAAACCCGGAGAGTCTTGGAAACCGTGGGATCAAGTGGATTTTGCGTTTGGGGGTTTAGCGTTAGGATGTTTAGTTTATGTTCCCCAGATAATGGTGCCAGTAATCGTGTTAGTGGCTAGTTTTTTCTTGCATATGTTATTTTGTCGGTTCGGTTACTGGTTAGGTATTAAGAAGCGTAAGTTTTAGTTTTTAAAAGCAGATATCTTACTTACTTTTGATAAAGTATTTTACTTGGGTTAAGAAGGAATAAATGCTAGTAATTCCCGCAATTAAGTAACCAATAGTTAAGAAGGGAATAAAAGGAAACAAAGGCCAGAAACTAAGGTAGATCAAAGAACCCGTTCTAAAGTAGATTAGTGGAGATTCTAAACGAGAGATTAGGTGGATTATTTGGTTGATGACAAATAGTGCCAAGATTAGGAGAATGAAATAATCCTGAAGGTAAAGATAAATTTTGATGAGAACTAAAAGAGAGATCAGTCTATCGGTGAGATAATCAAAATATTTGCCAAATAAAGTGGGTTTGGTTAATCTGGCTAAAACTCCATCTAAGGCATCAGCAATTAGATGGATAATGGCAAAGATAATGAAAAGAAGATGATTTTGAAAAAGGAAATAAACTGCGATAATACCTAAGATGAAAGAAAGAGAAGTAACTATATTAGCAGTTAATTTTAATTTTAAGAGGAACTTTCCAATTGGTTTGAATATTTTAGATCTGGATTCTCGATTGGAGGCAATTAATTCTTGTAAGTTCATGGAAAAGTTTATAATGGAAGGATATAAAAAAGTTACTATGGAAAGAGAATTTATTGAGACTCGGTATGATGGTGAAATGGATTTGCCTAAGGATTTAATTAGCGAGTTGCCTAGCAAGATAATGGTGGCCACTACAGTGCAGTATTTGAGTCAGTTGCCGGAAATTAAACGTAAATTATCTGCTTATGATAAAGAAGTATCTCTGTTTAGAAGTATGCATGGTCAATATGCCGGGCAAATATTGGGATGTGACAATTTTAAGATTAGTTTTGATGCTGATTGTTTTCTTTACGTAGGGGATGGTGAATTTCATCCTACTGCTTTATTAGTGAATGAAAAGCCAGTCTTTGTTTATAGTCCGCTTTCTGAGAAGTGGAAGAAATTAGGCCGTAAAGAAAGGGAAGAGATAGAATTAAGGAAGAAAGTGGCTTTGATGAAGTTCCATTCTGGGGACAAAGTGGGAATTTTAATTTCAGTGAAAGAAGGTCAGCATTTGATCCAGGGAAAAGTCGCAGAATTGAAAAAGAAATTGGAAGCGGAAGGCAAAGAAGTTTATTTGTTCTTGAGCAATGAGATTAAAGATTTAGAAAATTTTAATTTTATTGATTGTTGGGTTAATACAGCGTGTCCTCGGATAAGTGAAGATGTTAGAGGAATGATTAATCTAAGAGATTTGAAGTAAGTAATATGTCAACTTGCACGGCACAGTTACGGCATAGGATTTAATGTTTAAATATGTACGCCGTGTGCCTCAATTGGCAAAGCAGACATATCACTTATGATTTGTGATTCTTTTGTAGTGATTTCTCGTCGGGTAATCGTCGGAAGAAAAGAAAGGTTTAAATACTTTAAAAGTTTCCTTCGGGGTAGAAAACATTAGTTTTCAAAATTAAAATAAAAGGAGGGAAAAAATATGGCAACCAAAGTAGCTAAAGTCGGTGTAAAGAAAGAAAAAGGCTGGCTATACTTCGTGGATAAAAAAGGAGATGTCAGTCGAGCCAAGATGGCTAGAGCTGGACGGAAAAAAGGCAGAGCCAAGATCCAAAAAGTAGCCAAAGCTGGTGTGAAGAAGAAAAAAGGTTTCTTGTACTTTGTCGATAAGAAGGGAGACATTAGCTGTGCAGCAATGGCTAGAGGCAGAAAAAAAGGCAAGAAAAAAGCTGTCAAGAAGAAAGCCAAAAAGAAAGCTGTCAAGAAAAAAGCTAAGAAAAAAGTAGTCAAGAAGAAAGCTGTTAAGAAAAAGGCTAAGAAGAAAGCTGTCAAGAAAAAAGCAGTGAAGAAAAAAGCTGTTAAGAAGAAGGCAGTTAAGAAAAAAGTAGCCAAAAAGAAAGCAGTTAAGAAAAAGGCTAAGAAGAAAGGCAAAAAGAAACGGTAAATCCCGTTTTTATTTTTTTTATTTTTTTTATTTCTCTGTTTTTTCATAAGTTTTATTAATAATTAATAATTTTATCATCTTATGGCAACTCAAAAATTAAGGGTTATTTTGTACGGGGATCCTCGCTCTGAAGACACTCAAAAAATTGAAAGAAGGTTAGCGGAAGAAAATTTAACTCACTTATTGATACCTACTTCGGGAATAGTTCCAGAAATAACAGTGGGCATAAGAAGATGGGAGTTATATGGACATAAAGAAGATGAACTTAGTTCTTGTATAAAATATTTAAAAGAAGAATACTCTTCTGACAAGTAAGGTAATTCCTTTTTATTTGTATTCTTGATTATAGAAATGTTTAAATACTCATTTTGTTTACTTATGAGAATCGCGTTGGCGGGAGAATTTAGACGCACGCTTTAAATCTTCGGATTTAAAATGAGTGTTTGGGCTTCGGACGTTAGCGTGAAGTGTTGACGGGAGAATTTAGGCTTTAAATCTTCGGATTTAATTTCTGGACTTCGGATGTCAGCACGAAACTGTGTTGGCAGAAGAATTTGGATTAAACCTTCGGGTTTGGTTTGAACTTCGGATGCCTTCACAAAACCTTTTCTTTTGTCTTTAAAGTTGTAGTTAGTAGAATTAAAAATAATAAAGAAAAAGAATTATTTGATTTTGAAGTGCATTAACCTTTCAGCAAGAGTACTATCTTCGTTTTTGTGCACTTTACCTTTTTTTTCAAAAGAAGCAGTGATCCTATAATCTCCGGGTTCTTCTAATTTGAAAGGTTCTAAATCGTTGTGGAAATAGTAACACTCTCCTTCTAGTAAGGTAGTGGTTGGTCCATTAGCCGGTTCGTCAATAGTTTCACAATCGTAGAGTTTTCCTTGACATTTTTCTATGATAAAACTCATTTCGCCAGTAACTTCCCCTTCGCCTTGATTACATACTTTGGCGTCTTTAGTAGCAAAAGCGGGATGACTAAAGGCCACAGCATAAGGTTGGTCGATAGTTTCTAAAGTAGTGGCAGTAACTTCTACCGTCCAGATGCCCAGCTCTTTTTCTCCAGGCATGTCGAGAACTATTTTCTTTTTATTATTGTAATCATCTAGTTGTCTAGTTGCTTCCGCAGCTGGATTATTGGGATCTAAGACGTGAGGGTAATATTCTATTCCGGAAGGAGAAGTAGCTTTAAATCTTAAGTTGTTAACTAATTCTTCGTGTGCCGGATCCATCCAAACTAAAGTCATTTCTAGATTTTCCTTATTTTGCATTTCTACTAAAGAAACGTGAGTTTCTCCTTCTCTGGTCATAATGCCTTCAGTGAATTTTTTTTCATTAGCGGCAGTTCCAACAGCACCATCTCCATCCACGTAGCCCCAGCCAGTTTTGTAATCCACATAATGATTGTCTCCTGCTTTCATGTCGTCAGCGGAATTGATCAGAATGGCATAAAGTAATTGAGGTGACATATTATTGGTGGTATTCAGGGTATTTTTGTATTGTTGTGAGATTAATAGTGCAGTACCGGAAGTGAGCGGAGTAGCCATAGAAGTTCCAGACATAAAGGTGTATCCACCAAAAAGACTACAAGAGACCATACCATAAAATCCTCCTCCGCCGTAATTCATTAAGTCTGGTTTGGTTCTGATGGTTTGTTTCGACATAGGACCAAAACTAGTATATTCTGAAGAATTGAGAATACTTTCGGGACCAGGAATTAGATTGCCATCTTCGTCTAAGAGGAATTCACATTGACCCACTAAGGCTCCAGCAGCTATGGCTAAAGTATTTTTAGCACTGGCCGGTCCGCCACTCATAGTGACAAATTCTTCTCCAATCTCAAATTCTTCTAAGTAACAGTGGCGGTTGTCTTCGTGTCCAACACGTTCATTACCGGCGGCAAAGAGAATGGCGATAGGTATATTGTCTAAATCTCCTCTAACAATGGAATCTAAAGTGAACGCCACAGAATCATAAACGTATTCAGTCATCAGTTCACAAGGAGACCCATTACGTCTGACATTAGGTCCTAAAGAGGCAGTCATTAAGACCGCTCCTTCTTCGGCAGCAGTAATGGTGGTAGCTTGGATATCATTGGGATTCTCGATCATACACCATTCATCACAACCTCCGTGATTGGCGGAAATAGTATTGCTTCCAGGGGCAGCACCACGGAAAAGATTATCAAAAAGAGATTTATCTACTGTGAAATTATAGACCTCACATATTTCTTCAAAACCATAGTGGTAAGTGGAGTTACATTTGTTTTCTAGAGTGGAGCTAGAGGAGGAACCATCACCAGCTACAGTGCAGTTAACGTGAGTAGGATGGGCAGAACTAAAGTGTTCTTGGCCATCAAAATTAATAGTTCTATTAGCAACATCGAGAACTTCTTCAGCCCAGCCAGCATCGTAAACTAAGGCTAATTCTCCGGCACCAGTAAGTTTGGTATGGGTATGTACAAAATTGATACCACTCAAAGCTCTGCCAATATGATTTAATTCTTGTAAGGGAATGGTTTGATTGACCATGTAGACTTCGTTGAATTGAGAGATGGTTTCAGCAAGTTGCTGGTTATCTCCATAGGTAGAAATAACGCCAAAAGTTTTGATTAAGCCATTTTGGGAAACAAATTGATTTTTAATTTGAGCTCCCTGTTGTTCTAGGAGGTTGACTGCTTCATCATAAGATACTTCAGGTTGAAACATTACTTGAAAGCCTTTGAAAGTTCCATCGGCAGTTCTATTGAATAGTGGTTTTAATTTCTGTTGCGGTGCTTTAAAGAATTGTTTGGAAGAGTCAATTTTGATGGCGGATTGGTGTTCGGCTAAAGCAGCGGAACTTGTTTCTTCGGGACCTTGAAGTTTGATTTCTTCTCCAGCATAATATTCTAGTTTTTCAGTAGTACCTTCTACTTTAACTGTTGGCGGAGTGGGGGCAGGTCCACAACCATATGCGCTAATAGCTAGAGTTCCGGCTAGAAGAAAATTTTTAAGAGTTTTTTTGAAATTCATTTAAACACCTCGATAGTTTAATTTGAGAAATAAAGGAATGAGACTATATATGTTTTTCTATGGGGTATTTTTATCAAAAAGAAGGTAGTGTGAAAGAAAGATTTATAAGATTAATAATTATTATCAGTGTAGAGGTGAAAGATGAGTCCATTAAAGCCATTTAAAATAGAAATCGTCGTTAGGGACAAGATAGAAGATGCAAAACGATTGTTTAATAAGGTTAGACGGATAGGCAAAGTTAATCTAGTATTATTGGGTTTATCATCAGTTTCTTTCATTCTTTTTTATTCAGCTATCAAAGATGTTGTTTTTGAATTCTCAGAATTATTATTGAATCTAGATTGGTATTGGTACTTAATTGTAGCAGTGGTGCTGGGGATTAAACCAGCGATAGTATTGATGCGGAAGAAATAAAGACATGCCTGGGTTGAACTTAACTTTTTAATTTAATCATTTTTTATAGTAAATATTATAACAACTCAACAATTTTAATCAATTATGGGAGATTTAAATAAATTGGGTTTGAAGAAAGAGATTCTAAAAACATTATCTAAGTTTAAAGAATCTTCTGAAGTTCAAGACATAATTGTCCCTTTAGCATTACAGGGGAAAAACATTGTATTCACCGCCATGACTGGAAGTGGAAAAACCTTAGCCTACACTCTGGGTTTTTTAGCTAAAATAAACAAAAAATTAGGAATACAAATGTTAGTAATGGTTCCAACCAGAGAATTATGTGTCCAAGTAAGTAAAGAAATAAACCAGGTTTGTGAACAACTAGGAATAAACGTAGGAATGCTTTATGGTGGACGTCCAATCCAGGGAGATTACAAAACCACTAAGAAAAAAAATCATATCTTAATCGGTACTCCGGGAAGATTGATTCACCATGTTAATAGTAAAAGTATAAAAGTGGGGGAAGTTAAGTATTTGGTATATGACGAAAGTGATCAAATGTTTGATGATGGTTTTACTAAAGACTGTGCGTATCTTAAAACAAGAGTATCTAAAAATGCCCAGATTATTTTATCTTCAGCAACCATAACGGAAAAAGTTCAAAATTTTATTGATCAAGAAATTGTTGATTATGAATTATTAGAAATAGGGATTAGAATACCAGAAACGATTATACAAGAAAAGATTTATTGTGAGATTATAGATAAAAACGAAATAGTATTAGAATTCTTTTCTAAAAGAAAATTCAAACGTGTTTTAATATTCTGTAATACCAAAATTAGAACTGAAGATATCGCTGATTTTTTAAGAGAACATAAATTTAACGCTAGACCGTTAAATGGTAGTCTTGAACAAAGAGAAAGGCAAGATCGCTTAAACTTATTCAAAGAAGGAAAAATACGCATTTTAGTTACCACAGACTTAGCGGCCAGAGGATTACACATACCTGGCATAGATTTAGTTATCAATTATGACGTTCCCACCAGAGACGAATTTTATATTCACAGAATTGGTAGAACTGGAAGAGAAAATAAGAGAGGTTATGCTTTAACCCTAATTTGCCCACAAGATGAAGAAAGATTTTTAAGAATTGAAAAAGACAATCAATTAGATATTTAAAATGGTAAAAAACTTTTGGAAGATAGTAAATCAAGTAATTAAACAGGCAGATATTATTGTGTTGTTACTAGATGCTAGACTAATTAATGAAACCAGAAATTTGGAAATAGAAACAAAAGTTAAAAAAGAAAATAAACCATTGATTTATGTAATCACTAAATGTGATTTAGTTGATAAACGTGAACTAGAAAAAATATCTTTAAGACCTTCTGTGTTCATTTCAGCTAAAAAACATTTAGGAACCACCATATTAAGAAATAGGATTTTATTAACCGGGAAAAAACGTTATGGAAATATGGAGTTTTTTACTATTGGTGTTCTTGGTTACCCCAATGTCGGAAAATCTTCCCTAATTAATGCCATGAAGGGTAAAAGATCTGCGCCGACCAGTTCAACTAGTGGTTTTACTAAAGGAGTTCAAAAAATTAGAGCAGATAACAAATTAGTTTTTTTAGATACTCCAGGAGTTATTCCGTACAAAGAAAAAGATTCAAGTAAACACGTTCTTATTGGTACTATTGACTTCAACAGAGCTAAAGATCCCGAAAGAATAGTTGTTGATTTGATGGAAAGATACCCCGGACAAATAGAAGACCATTATGGTGTACAACCATCTCCTGATTTTGAACACTCTATTGAACTGATAGCTAAAAAAAGAAATTTGTTAATGAAACAAAACAAACCAGATACAGAAAGAGCTTCTAGAATGATTTTAAAAGATTGGCAGACTGGAAAGATGCGGCTGTTGGTTGGTTAGAAGGTTGTGTGTATTCTAGGATATCAGCCGGAAAATTTTTTAAATATGCAAAAAAATGTAACTAAAAATGGCACTGTCAACAATAATAATATTACTTTATGCTAAAATGAGTTTTATGGGAATATTAGTTTTTCTTTTCTTTTATAATCTTATAACCAATAAAAAGAAACAGTGGGGCTCTTTTTGGATTATCTTATTCTTGGTGTTTATGCTTGACATATTTGAAGGAGAAGCGTATGAAGACCTGATGTATGATCAAATGTACATAGATGAACTTAGAAGCAATCAATATAATGATTTGGAAAGAGAGAGATACGAGAATCAATATGGGGCTGATTACGACTCTTCAGAAGATCCCAATAACCGATATGATTGTTCTGATTTTGATACGCGTACTGAAGCTCAAAGATTATTTGAAAGAGACGGTGGGCCCAGTTATGATCCTCACCATTTAGATAGAGATAGAGATGGTTATGCTTGTGAAGGATTACCTTAAATGGACTCAAATAAGTGCTGGGGCGACAAATTTTAGTAATATTTATATAAAATGTTACTTGTAAAAGATATAATGAAAGAAAAAATTAAAGGAATTGAAGGTTGGCTTTTGTTCTTTGTAATAATCCTCATAATTATTCAACCAGGGTTTCTTCTATTTGATGTTATAATAAATCCTTCATTTTATTCTTACTCTAGTGGAATTTATGATTTATTTTCTTTACTTTTAGTTTTTGGATTAGCAATTTGGAGCATAGCAGTAGGAATTGCTATTTGGAATAAAAAAAGAAGAGCAATTATTTGGGCTAAAGAATTTTTAATTGTTTCTTTGGTCATTAGTATAGTTTTCACATTTCTTTATTTTGGATTATACACTCTTGAAGAACAAAACATATTACTTGTTGATTTATTTCGTAGTTTAATCTCTTTTGGGATCTGGTTTTCTTATCTTAATGTATCCAAGAGGGTGAAAAATACTTTTAAGAAAACAAAAATAGAATGGAAGCGATTGGGCATAGTTTTTCTTGTAATGTTGGGTGTTTTATTTTTAACGGGCATAGTTTCATCCTTGGTTCCCCAAAATATTGAAACTGCTGGTTTAAAGATTGCAGGAACTCCTCAAGAAATTACTCAAGAATACACTCTTGAAGCAGAAATGGTTCAATACCATGAGTTTGGAGAACAAAATATTATTACGGACTCAATAATATCATTTGAAAGTAATCTCCCCACAAGCGTCTTTTTAGTGAAAAGTGAAAAAGATTTTAATAATTTTGTAGATGGTTTTGATTATGAAATTTACGATGGCTGTTTTGTTGAGGAAAAATACAGCGGAGAGATAAGATGCACCATTTCTTCTGGTGGCGTTGTTGTTTGGAATTATAATCAAGAAGACATCGAATATAGTTTAACATTCAAATAAATTTATTCTTAATTCTCTTTTTTTATCATTTAACTTAAAAACTGAAGTAAGTGATCAAGTTTGTTTTCTTTGGTTAGGGGATGGGATTACTTCTTTAATCTTTTATTGACACTTTTTCTTCTATATCTAACGTCTCCAACAATTCTATTATAACTTCTTGCTCTGGGTGTTAAAGTAACGGTCTTTCCTTCTATAAGCCTTTTTAATCTCAAGGTTGCTTGGCGACCCCCTTTCTGTCTTCTCTCTGGAGCATTAACACCTGCTAATCTAATAAACTTACTTCCCTTAATTCTTCGATAAACCTCAAATGTATCTCCATCAACTACTCTTTTAACTTTTCTTCGAATGGTCATTGTGGCATCCCCATCATCATTTTATTGATATTCATATTACCCACATAGACTTCCGCAGGTAATTCTTCTTTCTTTTCAGGTTTAGAACTCCCAAAACTTAACACAATAACATCGCGAGTAACCATGGGGAAAACAGTTCTACCTTCTTTTTCTAATTTTACAACTTCAAATCGTTCCAATATTTTCAAGTCCCTATCAACCGATTGTTTGCTTCTATTTGTAATATCTGCCAATTCTTGGACAGAATTTGGTTGATATAAATTAATTGCATTAATTATCTCTAATCGTTTCTTTGTTATAATACTTAAGGTTGAATCTGCATCAGTTATTAAAGCATTTTTGGGCAACTTAATCTTCTCATCTATAACATCATCTATTAAACTCTTAAGAGATTCAGATTTCTTTTTCAATTCTTTCTTTGAGATTCTCATTTTGGATTTATTTTTCTTTTTCGAAGCGCTTTTTCATAATAGCGCCGATACTTGGGAAAATTTAAACATATTTTTTCGATATAATGTTTGATAGTCATTCTTAATGGCCAATCCTTTTTATCTTGGATTGGTATTGTCTCTGGACTTCTCCAGAATTTTTGTTCATGTAAAAATTTGTGGTAATTATCCACTCGGTAAATTTCTTTCCAATTTTCATTGATATAAGCTCTGTAATTTAGGGCAAATCTGTAAAGTACTTTGTCTTTTTTCGTAAGAGTAACATCCAATCGATCCTTTTCCGTTAAATCTCGCGTTAACTTTTCTGTTTCCATTTTTGTTCGAATTCCTCCGTTTCCCAATAGGGTTGATCAATTTATCACCTCTTTTTATTCATAAACGATTATAGTAAACATTAAATGTTGACCTTTTATTTAAATCTTTGGGTTGTTTTTATAAGAAGTAAAAAGAATGCCCCCGCCGGGATTTGAACCCGAGTCATTGCCTCGAAAGGGCAAGATGATAGTCCGGACTACACCACAGGGGCATTAAGTAATGAATTTACGGATTGCTTTAAAAAAGTTTTCTTTTTTCTTTACTGTTTAGGAAACGAGAAAATTTGTTTTATAGAATAAACTAATAAATTTTCTGGTGTTCATGAAGTATTGGTTAACAAAGTATCTTTAACATACTTCCTGAACAAACAAAAATATTATAAACAAATAAAATTCTCTGAGATTCATGTCAGAAAGAACGACTTTGGGTTTAACTGCGGAAATAGTAATTTTAGGTAATAACAATTTAAGAAAGACAGTCATCGCTAGAATCGATACGGGGGCGACTAATAGTTCTATTGATGTAAGTTTGGCAGAAGGGTTAGAATTAGGACCTATTAAAAGAACAAAGTTGGTTAAATCGGCTAGTGGTAAAGGAAGAAGAGGCATTATTTCGGTGCAAGTAAAATTAGACAGCAAAATAATGGAAGACGATTTTACGATTGCTCAAAGAAAGCATATGACTTACCCAGTGTTAATTGGACAGAATATTTTGAAAAAGGGCAATTTTTTGATAGATCCAAATCAGAAATGAGGGAAATGGAAAATAAAAAATTGAAAGGAGCCATAGTTTCTCTAGGTAGTAAAAGCTCGCTGATGGTGGCAGAGGCGATGAAAAAATATTTTGGTGAAGTAGATATGATCCAATTAAAAGATATCGAAGTTAGTTTAGGCAAGGAAGGAGGAGTTTTTTATCAAGGAGAACCATTGAAGAAATATGATTGTCTGTACCTAAAAGGTTCGTTTAGATACGCTAATCTATTAAGATCGATTGCTAGTATGCTGGAAGATAAAGTACCTTATATGCCGTTGGCTTCGTCATCATTTACTATTGTACACAACAAATTATTAACTCATTTAGCTCTACAACAACATAACATTGCCATGCCGAGAACTTATATTTCTTCGACACCAGAGGCAGCAAAAGCAGTATTGAAAAAAATACAATATCCAGCGGTGATGAAATTTCCAGAAGGAACACAAGGGAAGGGAGTGATGTTTGCGGAATCTTTTAGTTCGGCTTCTTCGATGTTAGATGCTTTGGGAGCTTTGAAACAACCATTTATTATTCAAGAGTATGTAGAAACCGGAGGCAGTGATATTCGGGCTTTGGTGGTGGGAGATCGAGTAATAGCATCCATGAGGAGAGTAGCTCAAAAGGATGAGAAAAGAGCTAATATCCATATTGGGGGCGTCGGAGAATATGTAGAATTAGATAGGGTGGCAAGAAAATTAGCAATTGATACAGCCAAGGCTTTGAAAGTGGATATTTGTGGAGTGGATATCTTGGAAAGTCCTTTGGGCCCAGCAGTAATTGAGGCCAATGTTTCTCCAGGATTACAAGGTTTAAGCGAAGTTTCGACAATTGATATCGCAGATGAGATTGCTCGGTTTTTGTTTAATCAGACAGATAGGATTGTTAGGTCTCAGGGAGAGGTCAAAAAAGCAGAAGCGACAATGAAAACTTTGTTGGAAGAAGAATCTGCCAATGAAGAGATTATTACTCCTTTGGATTTTAGGGGAGAACGAGTTTTGTTACCAGAATTAGCGACTAAGATGGCTCAGTTTGATGATCGGAAAGAATATTCTATTATCGCTAAGAAAGGTAAAGTAGAAATAAAAGAATTTTAAAAAAAAATAAAATTATCTTTTTTTACGTTTAGCTGGTTTTTTCTTAGCTACTTTCTTAACAGCTTTCTTCTGGAAGAAGAAGATGTAGAGAATAGGTAAGATTCCGGCAGTGTTGAGAATAGCTAAGACGACAAACCAAGCTAATTGGTTATTTCGACCACATTTCCATAGAGCAACTAATTTCCATGCTGCACCCCATAGACCGACTATTAACATTGCTGGTATAAACCAGGGATTTAAAATCATATTTTCTAACATTTGTATTCACCTCATTTAGTAGTTCTTTTTTTGTTTTTAAACTTTTTGGATTTTCTTTTTTGATGGTGACTGTGGTGATGCGTGATTTTAGTTAGGAAATGAGATTTAGTTAAAATTCTTAAGATTCGAGCACCCATTTTAGTAAAGCGACCAGTTTTGGTTAATATTTTAGCACTTTTTCCAGCTTCTAAGGTTTCGTGAAAGATGGCTTGACCAATAACAAACCTTTCCGTAGCGATAACGGCTTTGTAGAGGTTGTTAACAACGTTTAAAGCAAATACAAACGGGAAGATGGCTATAATGTCCAGCCAGTAGCTTTTGAAAAAGAAACGAGTGCTTTTAGAATGGATACCTAAAAAAATCAAGTCAATAACAAAGACAGCAATGACAAAGTAATCTATCATGTGAACCCAGAATTCAACAGTATGGTTTTCAATGTGGATAAATAATTCAAAAATGATGACGAATAACAAAAGAATTAAAGCAACGGGAATTAATTTGGCATTGTAATGTTCGACCTTTTCCCAGAAGGCTGGTAGTTTAAATTTTTTCTTTGTCCTCTTTTTTGACATATTTTAGAAAACATTTTTAAGTTTATTAACTTTTCTTTTACTAGAGGTAGATAGATGGGATTAAAGAAGGTATTGAGTTTTAGAGTGATTTTGTTAATTACCATTAATTCTATTATGGGAACGGGGATTTTTTTCTTGCCAGCAGTAGGAGCGGCGGCGGCGGGACCAGCATCGATTATTTCTTGGGTGGTTTTAAGTTTTATTGCTATTTATATCGCAATGTGTTTTGGAGAATTAACTTCTATGTTTCCCAAAGCAGGAGGGATTTACGAATTTTGTAAACAGGCCTATGGGAGATTCTTTTCTTTTATTATTGGATGGATGACAATCATCGCCGGTAATATTACCATTGCTATGCTAGTAGTGGGAGCAATACAATATTTAATGCCAGTGGGTTCGGTATTTTTAAAAATAGGTTTTTCTTTACTATTCATCTTTGCTTTTAATTATATTGCTTACAAAGGGATGAAAATGTCGGCAGTAATGTTAGTTACTTTTGCTTTTATCACTTTGGGAACTCTGTTAGCTTTAATAATTCCCGGTTTACTTAAATTTCAGACCGGAAATTTCAGTCCGTTTTTTGTCTTTCCCACTTCCGGAATTCTTTTAGCGATTTTTTTGATTGCCGAAACTTTCTTTGGTTGGGAGACTGTTACTTTTCTGGCAGAAGAAACTAAGAATGGAGCAAAAGTAATGCCTAAGGCCTTGGTTTACGGAACCATTGCCATTTCAGTAATTTGTTTGCTTTCGGTGATCTCTTCGTTAGGAGTAGTTCCTTGGGAAACGTTTAGTCGATCAGCAACTCCTTTAGCAGATCTGGCAGTAGTTAATTATGGGGTGTGGGCCAGCGACGTGTTTGCTATTTTAGTTTATTTAGCTATTATTGGTAGTGTGGCGGGTTGGATAGTCTCAGCCCCTCGTTTGTTATTAGCGATGGCGAAAGATAAACTTTTTTTGTCACAATTAGCTAAAGTTCATCCTAAGAACAATACTCCTCACCGGGCAATAATTTTTCAAACTATTTTAACCACTATTTTAGTAATTGTGGGGGCGGGTTCTTATATGACGCTATTGCATCTGTTGGTGCCGATGGTGTTAGTGATGTATAGTTTTGTGTTATTGAGTTTAGTCATATTGAGGTATAAAAAACCCCATCTAAAACGTCATTATCGAGCTCCCTTTGGGAAGGTCGGACCGATTGTAGTAGTAGCGTTTATGTTTTTTTTAATTGGCATGTGGTTGGTAAAAACACAAGGAGCGTTAGGAATATTGCAATTAGGAGTTTCTTTGATATTTTTAGGGATTCCTATTTATTTCTTAATTGAAATGTATTACGACCCCAAAGCAATCAAGCTAGTAAGTGGTTTTTTGGATCGTTATTTTTCTCGGATCTCGGAACGGATGATGTATCCGTCTCACGTCAGAAAACGAGTATTGTCTTTGTTGGGGGATATTAAAAGAAAGCGAGTTTTGGAATATGGCTGCGGAGTGGGAATTCTGACTAAACAATTAAGCAAGGAAGTTACTAAGAAGGGGAAAGTCTATGCTACTGATTTTAGTTTGGCTAGAATTGAGATAGCTCAGAAAAGAATGAAAAATCGTTCAAGAGTAGTGGTTTTTCACCATGAAAATTTGGATCATTTTAAGCCTCAGATTAAATTACCTAAAATGGATGTTTTAGTTTCGATTGGTTTATTGGGTTATTTACAAAAGCCACCCAAAGTATTGAAACACTTGGGTCAAAAAATTAAAAAGAAGGGACGAGTTGTTTTTTTAGATTACAGTAAGTTTTTTTATTTGATTCCCAATGCCCCTTGGATCGAGAATGAAAAGAGAGTCAAACAGATCTTCAAGGAAGCTGGTTTTAACGTGGAAGTGACTAAGAAGCGAGGTCTCTTCTGGAAGTATGTGTTTATTCATGGAGAGAAAGTTTAATTGTTTAATGGATTCTGAATGTAGTGGGTGTTGAGCGAGTTAAGAGATGATAATTGTATCTAAAATGTATTTATATTGTGGTATTAGAATATATAATTTATACCTTAATTTTTATTTAATGGCAGAAATTTTACCCGAGATTGATATTAAAGAGAAATTGAGGGAACTTAAAGAAAAAGGATATGTAAAATCTTTGAGAAAAGACAATACTGGGATTGGATTTACTATTGAAACACTCCTTGGAATTAAAGAGAATAATTTAGGGGAACCAGATTTCACTTATAATGGGCTACCAATTGAACTTAAAGCACAGAGATTAGATGCAACTTCTAGAGTGACCTTGTTTACTAAAGTGCCCCATTGGTCTCCCATGTCAGCAAGAGAGATTATCGAAAAGTATGGTTATCCTGATGCTAAGGGAAGAACAGGACTTAAAATAACCCTAAAAGCAAATGAGTTCAATAATAAAGGGTTTAAACTTGAAGTTGATGTAAAAGAAAATAGATTGAATGTTGTTCATAAAGAAGGAGGTATTGTTTCATATTTTGAAATAGAAGAATTAATGGGGACATTAAGGAAAAAAATCAGTGAAAATCTTTTGCTTGTTCTTGCCCAAAGAAAAACAGAAGACGAAGAAGAATATTTCCATTTTGTTCAAGCAATTCTTCTTAAGAAGTTAAGTGAAGAAAAGTTTGAAGAATTGTTTAATGATGGATTTCTGGTTTGGGAATTCAGAATGGACATTAGAGAAAGAAATGAAGGTAAAGGTGATTTCTTTGTAAGGGACCATGGACCTGGATTCAGGTTAGCTAGAAATCATCTTGATAAATTATACGAAGAACAAGAATTAATTCTAGAATAATCATCTTATTATTTCTAAAACTTTTCCTAAACTTATTGCATATTTGTTTTTTTCTTTTCTCATATTTTTCCATTCAACTCTCATAAACGGAGCATTTTTTGAATATCCATTTTTAAAATAAATTTCATCAAATTCTTTCTCCAGGAGCCTTTTAGTCCAATATGGTTTAATTTCTCGATATTCTACTTTTTTCTTCCCAGAAGCAATTAAATCAAACCATTTTTTTAATAATGTTAAATGAAGAATTCTTTTTCTCATTTTTAATCATGTGCTTGTTTTTCTAAAATAACTATCCATTCTTCATTCATTGTTACTGCATGATTGCCAGATTTATTAGTCGGACTATTTTTTGTAGGCATTCTTTTATGGGGAATGTTTCTAATGAAGGTATTGTGGTGTTTGTAGTTATTTTTTGCTTGAAATAACTCCACCACAATTTCGTCCGTGGGGATTTGAATGCCCTTTACTGTTCTGTTTCCTACTACGAAACATAGAAAAGCACCCTCAGTAGTTACTCGATGTAATTCTTGCACACATTTATCAAAATCAACATAAAAACTTAGAACATCTTTGGCTCTTCTTGGATCTTGTGCTTCAATTTTTTTTAATGTTTTCTTTAAAGTTGGAGAACCCAATCCATTTTTCAAATCTTTAGTGGGAATCCCACCTAAACTAACTTTATCTATACTGATGACAGCACCTTTATCATATCCCAACCATTGTAATCCTAATCTTGAAAATTGACCATAAGCAACAGTTGTTTTGCTATCTCCATAAGGTGGAGAGGTTACAATTAAATCAACTGAATTATTTGGGATAGAAGTCAATTTTCTAGTATCTTCTGCGAGTATATTAACTTCACATTTGGGATTTTGTTCTTTTTCATACTCTTCCATTCTTTCTAAGTTAAAATAAAGTTTCTTTTTGAAGCATGGGATAGTGTTGGGATTGTGCTTTTCTAACATAGCATGAGACATCCGATATAGTTTATACTCGCCATTTCTAGTATTAGAAACACTCCTTACAGTTTCAGAAAATGCAAGCAAAAAGAAATTTTTAACATCTTTATTTTTAATTGAATTAATATTTGTCTTAATTATGGCCAAATCTTTAATGACGCTTGGTTTAAACCAAAAATCAATATTAAAAAAATCCGGTGTCTTAACTGTTTTTTGCTTAGACTCAGAATCGTCAAAGCATTTGTTAATCAATCTTCTAGCTTCTTTTTCTAGTAGTTCAGAGTTGATTGAAGTTGTTTTAACTTTAGAAATTAGAAGAGCAAGAGGATTTATGTCAATCCCATATGTTTTTTTGAAGTTTTGATGTAGCGTTGCTTCTAAAAGAGACGTTCCAGAACCCATGAAAGGATCAAGGAGGACTTTTGCATTTTTTCCATATGTTCTGATTAATCTTCTAGCAATTTGTGGAATCATCATAGCGGGATAAGTATGATAACCATGATTGCTGTACTTGGTATCGGCAGTTCTGAAATCCCAACTAGTGTCCCAGTATTTTATTTTATTTGATTTTTTTGAGAGCATTTTTTCCTAATTCAGTAAGTTCATATAGGCGACCTTTCCGAGTTTCTTCATTTAAACATTTAACCAGTTTATTTTCTTTAAGCTCTTTGAGGAATGTGCTAACATGATTTAATCTAATCTGTGTTTTATCGGCAATTTCAGAAGGTGTTAACGTATCATTATTAATAGCTTTTGTAATTTTTAATCTATATGCACTAGATTTTAATAATGAAATCGCGTTAACCATTCTCTTTTCCATAAATTCTTGTTAAATACAAGAATATAAATATTTAGTCACAATTTAGATACAAGATGAGTACATTATTTAAATGTTTTGTTGTATTAGTTTTCTTTGTAATTAATGAGCAAATGAATAACTATTCTTTCAAACTAAAAATTGACCTCTTTCATTAACCATATTGTTTTGAGAATTATTCGACTAAATATTTTATTATTGGTGCATACATACATATTTGCCACGTAGTTAATAACATAGCTCCTAAGACTGGAGGCAGTCTGGTATTTTTAATATAGTATCTTTGACCTTCGATAGGAACCATACAATGTACTGCCACTTTCATTCCTTCCGCTAGTTTTTCAAGATCCATTTTAATTTTCCTACAATTTCACTTTAAACATCTAATAAACCGCTTTTTTGTTTAGTTCTAATGGGTTGTATTTAAATCTTTTTGTTTAGTAGAATTAATTCACTTCTTCTTTTTCTTTTTGGTGATTTTGAGATTACCAATCTTACCTAAGTCATCTAGAATGTCAGAAGCAATGAAAGAGAAACCTTTTTTCTTTTTGAGTAAGCGATCTCCGATTTGACCATTAATGAAGGCGGCAGCGGCAGCACTTTTGAAAGGTTCTTTACTTTTAGCTAAGAAACCAGCGGCTAACCCAGCTAGAATATCGCCAGTTCCGCCTTTGGCCATACCAGGATTACCAGTTTTGTTAAAAGTAATTTTATTACGAGAAATAATAACATCCGTAGGACCTTTAGCTAACAGAACATTGTTGTTTTGTAAGAAATATTTTAAGTTTCCTTGTAAGATTTCCGCTACTTCTTTGGGATTACCGGCTTTTATTTTAGGAAGAAGGAATTCTTTTCTGCTGTTAAGAATCATCTCTTCCAGTTCTTTACGATGAGGAGTTAAAATAGAATTGTGAGGTTCTTTAAAGGTAAGGGTGTTTAAGGCATCTGCATCAATCACTTTTGGTTTCATTGATTTTCTGATAAAATAAGCACAACAACGATCTGCTTTTTCTGTCACACCATTGCCAATTAGAACGGCATCAAATCTATCTGAGAATTTTAAGAGTTCTTTAGCATGTTTTAAGGTAAAATAAGCACCGGGAAATTTTTTAGTAATTAAATCGGGACTGATTTTGTTGATAGTCCAAGCAACTTTTTCTGGAGCAGCGATAGTTACGGAATCGCAACCAGCTCTGAGGGCAGCTAATCCAGCTAAAGCCGGAGCACCAACATAATCTTCAGAACCACCGATGATGAGAAGATGACCGTTTTCACCTTTGCGGGCAGTTTTCTTCCGTTCCATTAATTTTTTAACTTGATTCAGATTCATTTTTACTCCTCTTTTTATTTATTTTCAATACTAATTTTTTATCCCTTATATATCTTTGTTTTAATTGTCGAGTAGAAAAAAACGATTTTAGCTTTTATTTATAAAGGATTGAGAGATAAAATCAACTTCAAGGTAAAAAGGGTTATAAAGGGTTTTTTACTTACTATATTGAAAATAAATAGTGGAGTAGGGAAATTTTTTTATATAAATTTGTTTCTGTAAGTGGCGGTGATTAAAAAATGGAAAATTTAAATTCTATCTTAAACGGAAAACAAACAGTGGCAATAGTTTGTAATCAATGGGGAGATACTGGTAAGGGTAAATTTGTAGATTTATGTGCTGAGTGGGCAGATATTGTGGCTCGGGGAACAGGAGGAAATAATGCAGGACATACTATTATTTTGAATGGCAAAGAGTATATTTTTCATTTAGTTCCCAGCGGTATTCTAAGAGATGGAGAAGGTAAGATTAATATCATGGGTTCAGGAATGGTAGATGATTTGGGAGTGTTGGTTGGAGAGTTAGATGAACTGGATGAACAAGGCTATGGTTATAATGGTTTAAGAATCAGTGAACGAGCTAATGTGATTTTGCCTTATCACAAAGAATTGGACGGTAAACACAGCAGTATGCAGAAAGGTAAGATTGGTACTACTGGTCGAGGAATCGGACAGGCTTGTGCCGATAAAGTAGCTAGATTTGGCATTATGGTAGGGGATTTGAAAGACAAAGATAATTTTGTCCGACAACTTAAGAGGGTACAAGGTCATCATTTTTATTTGGATATTGATATTGATAAAATTGTGGAACAGGAAATGAAACATTATCAAAGAATCAAAGAGTTTGTTTGTGATACTGATGCTCTTTTACGAAGTGAGATGAAAAAAGGGAAAAAAGTTTTATTGGAAGGAGCACAGGGATTGTTATTAAGTATTGATTATGGTACTTTGCCTTATGTAACGAGTAGTGATCCGTCTAGGATAGGATTGGCTAAGGGAGTCGGTTTGCTGCCGGAAGATGTAGATTTGACTTTGGGAATTGTTAAATTTCCATTTATGACGCGAGTAGGGAATGGTCCCTTTCCGACGGAGTATGGCGGAAAACAGTCTGAAGAGTATTGTGCTGAAGGTGAAGGGAATGCAAATAAACGTGAAACGGAAGAAGGAAAGTATGGAAGAATGCCTTCTGAAACCTTAATTAATTTTCCGGATCCTCTTACGAAAGGTATTGGTATAAGATTGGCTGCGGGCGAGTATGGAGCAACTACTGGAAGACCAAGAAGAACGGGCAGAACAGATTTAGTGGCGTTGAAACATGCAATGAGTATCAATGGGCCAGATATTATTTTAACCAAAGCGGATTGTGTTGCCGGGATGGATGAAATCGAATTAGGAACTGGATATGTAGATGAACAAGGAAAAGAGGTAAGAGAAGTATCTCATGGTTCAGACATAGCTTATGGATTGAAAGGATTATATGTTCGGTTATCTGGTTGGGGAGATATTAGTGGTTGTCGAAATTATGGTGATTTACCTCGAAGTACCAGTAATGCTGTAGAGTTTCTGGAAGGATGGACTGGAGCGAGAGTGAGAATGGTTTCGGTGGGAGCAGGGAGAGAA
Organism: Candidatus Woesearchaeota archaeon; assembly: GCA_018221085.1. Lineage (GTDB taxonomy): Archaea > Nanobdellota > Nanobdellia > Woesearchaeales > GW2011-AR9 > JAAOXZ01. The sequence goes on along the minus strand of JAAOXZ010000059.1, from coordinate 384 downwards.
CAAACCATTGTCAAACAATAGACAAATTTTTTAAATGAGTTTGTTTTATTGATAATTAAGGCCCCGTAGCTTAGTCTGGTTGGAGCGCTGCTCTTATATGGGTACGTTGTAAAGTATCAGGAGTCAAGCAGAGGTCCTGAGTTCAAATCTCGGCGGGGCCATTTTAACTTAAGAGGTGAAAAAATGGATAGTTGTGCGGTATGTTTGTATCAAGAGTTGAGAGGAATAATTGTTCGGGGAATACCGGATGAAAACAGTGTATTAAAAAGATTAAATGTGAACGGCATTGATAATCTAGTGAACGATTTTTTTAATATCAATAAAGGAGGAGTAGTGGCTGCTTTTTGGGGCGTAGATTTGTTAGATTATGCGCGGATTTATGAC
>JAAOXZ010000058.1 GCA_018221085.1 Candidatus Woesearchaeota archaeon | reverse complement strand
GTTGGGAAATGTATTCCCTCAAGGAATTATTTTTGCCCCCACCATTTCCACTCATCTTAAAAGATTAAATCTAAACAAAAATGGTCATTTAATTGGCGTAGAATATTCTGATGGTCTAGAAAATACCTATATCGTTACTCCTCCAGACAAAATAATGCCTCTTCTCCGTAAAGGATTTGGTATTTTCCTTGAAGAATATGTGGAAGAAGTAGGTCTTTTTCCATATCGCTTGGAAAAATTGTTGAAAGATAATCTCTTAAAATTAAATTACTGAAACCAATGGCTCTTCAAGAACAATTAGTTGAAAGCTTTGAAAGAGCAGTCGTAGACGAATCCCATCGGCAAACTTTCTTAGATGAGCTTGTAGAGAATAATCCTTCTCCTTATGTTAAGGATGTAGTATATAACCCCTTTCCTGTTGATTTTGTTGAAAATATGACTATTATGTCAACTGATCCTAGTTTTCTTGCTAAATTGTTTGTTAAAAAAACCAAATCCACAGTCATTGTTTATCCTATTGCCTTCATTCAACACATAGATCACTATAATTTAGATGATTTTTTATCTACCTTAGAAGATCATGAATATTTTCATGCTCGGGAGGTCTATGAATGTCCTTCAAAAGTGCTGGTTCCTTTTTGGCAAACCGCAGAATCAATGCAAAAATACTTATTTGATTTAGTTTTTGAACAATATCAAGAATTTAAACAACATTCTGGAAATTCTTTAATCCATTCTTCTTTATGGGAATTAGGAGAATCTCTTTTAGAATCTACTTTTGGCAGATATGATGTAATTTTCTTCGATATGGTGGCCTTTCATTTAGAACGAGAGTTGCGAGCAATTGAAAATCAAATCCAAAACTTCCCCCGTAGGAATTGTTCTGATGAATATCAAACAGTATTCATTATGGAAAGAATATCTTATATCCAACAGCTCCGTTTTTTAAAGTTAGGAAAACATAAATTACTCCCTTGAAGTTATTAGGAATATATGAGAAAACTTTTAAAAACTCCCTTCTTAAGAAAATAGTATGGCAGAACTATCGTTTGAAACCTTAGCATTTAAAGAAGAAACCGACAGAATCAAAGTTACTTTACTTAATCAGTTCTATTTCCATCTAAATAAAGAAGATCTAGCACAAATCGCCCAGTTCAAAATCAATCCACATCAAATAACTTTCTCCAATATCTCACAAACCAAAGCGGAAAAGAAATTCCGTTCTATTTTAGACAAAGGATTAAAGGAATTGAAAAGTCTGATTACTCACAACTCTGCCGTTTATGTCCATCAAAATTCGGGGATCCCCTTACTAGGTAACGTTTCTTTTGGTTTAGTTTATCGAAATACTTCTTTAATTGAAATTAAACCCATGACTGGTTGTAATCTTAATTGCATTTATTGTTCTGTGGGTGAAGGCATCAATTCTAAAAAGACAGATTTCGTGGTGGAAAAGGATTATCTCATTCAAGAATTCCAGAAACTTTTACCCTTTGCTGGAGAATCTGTGGAAGCCCACATTGGTACTCACGGAGAACCTTTCTTGTACGGAGATATTATTCCCTTAATCGCAGACCTCAACAATTTCAAACAAGTCCACACTGTTTCTCTAGATACTAACGGCACTTTGCTCAGTAAAAAAATAATTGATCAACTAAAAAATTTTAAAAAGGTTAGATTGAACATCTCTCTCAATACTTTGAATCCTAAAACCGCCAGTACTATTGCTGGAGTTCCTTACAATTTGGATAAAACAATCGAAGTTATCAAATACGCTAAAAACAAAGTCCAGATTCTCTTAACTCCCTTAATGATTCCTACTTACAACGATTCTGAAATTGAAGAATTAGTCAAATTTGCTAAAGAAAATAAGTTAGAAATAGGCATTCAGAATTTTCTGACTTATAAAACTGGACGAAACCCCACTAAACCCTGGCCATGGGAAAAATTCTATTCTCTATTGAAAAGTTTAGAACAAAAATATAGTATTAAATTGGTGTATGCTCCAGAAGATTTCAAAATTGCCTACACCGAAAAATTACCTCTGCCCTTTCAAATGGGTGATATAGTCTCGGCAACCATAATCTCTCCAGATCGGTTTCCCCATTCTCGATTAGCTGTCGCCAAAGGCAGAACCATTTCTATTCCTGATTGTCAGGACGCTATTAATAAAAGAGTTCAAGTAAAAATTACTCGAGATAAACACAATATTTTCTCTGGAAAAGTAATTTAGGTGCCTCTTCCGTATTCGTCTGCCCAATCATCATGTTCATCTGGTTCGGTGGGATTATAGGGTTTAACTGCTTTACAGCAGCCATCACAACCATGGATGTATTTTTCTTGTTTTAGTTCATAGACTGTATGACCTACGCCGTGTTTACATTTCCATTCTAACCTACCATCAGCTCTCCAAACTAGTTCGTCTTCTTTTACTTTGGGGTTTAGTTTTAAGAATTCTTCAACCACTTTGTCTTGTAACATTTTAAAACCTCTTCAAGTTTATTAATAAAATAAATATATACTCGTTTATATACTTTGTTAAACCTGTTTCTGGATTAAAAAAGTACCAAAGATTTATATTGTGGTGGAGGTATTATACTTAAAGTTGGTTTCTAGGTGTTATTAACTTTATGGCACAACAAACAAGAAGAGATTTCCTTAAAACATTATTGGGTACTGCAGCTTTAGCTATGGCTGGATCAGCATTAAATGGTTGCGTTACCGCTTTAGAAATAGTAGTTAAGCGAGGAGAAAATAGAAAATATGACACTATCGCTCACCAGTTTTTAGATATCGAAGGAGCAGAATTGGGGGTGGCCGATACTGATTACCAAGTTTTAGATACAATCATCGATGAAGCCAAGACAAGAATCACCACTAAAGAAACTTACGACAAAGAAGAAGCCATAGACGTTCTTAGAACTATTGACGATGTTTTAGGAGATATGGGTTTTAAATACAAACGGAGGGTCTTATTTAATCCTGGACTCAAAAATAAACAGATAGATTGCGATAATTATTCTGCAATCTATTTAGCTATTGCCGAAGTTATGGATTTGCCCCTAAATGTAGTTTATGCGCCGTCTCATGTTTTCGTTCGCTGGCATTTTGATTCAGATAAATATTTTAATTGGGAGACTACTCCCGGCACAGTAATGACCGACAAAGAATATCAACAGAAGTATAATATTCCAAATGTTTCTATTAAAAACGGAGTTTTTTTGAAAACTCTTAGTGAAGAAGAATTTCTTGCCACTGCCTATGATAATCGAGGACTTGCCTTAGATAAACAAAAGAAACACCAAAAAGCTCGTGATAGTTTTGATCAAGGGATAAAATTATGTCCCCATCTTCCTCGTTTGTATGTCAATAAAGGTTCGATTTTCTTTTTTCAAGGAGATTATGAACAAGTCATTAAATTAAATAACCAGGCTATTGAATTAAACCCAAATGATTTTAATGCATATCTCAATAAAGGATTAGCTTTGACTCGTCTTAAAAGATATCCTGAAGCTCTAGAAAGTTATGACTGCGCGATTAAATGTAACTCTTCTTCTCGTTCTGCCAGTAATGCTAGAACTATTTTGTTAAAAAAAATAAAAGATAAAAAATAACATGAAACAATTAGAATTATTATTACTTGAAACGGACACTTCCCCTACTGAAAAGCAATATAAAGTTCCAGGTAGAATTGAAGACCCCACTTGTACTTATGGTATGTTGCGACAGTTCTTAATCGATTTCCATAAACAAAATGAAATGACTTTACCCAAACGTTTCCATTCTAGAAACAAAAAACAACTTAAGGGCATGTACTACGGCATGAGAAGCCAAGGTTACTTCAAAAGAAAAGAAGAGTTTAGATAATTTTTATAAATCATCCTTAGTCCATTGATTCATTTAACTCTTGAGACCAGAAACTATCTGGGAAGTCGGTTAATAACCAATTTTTATAAGCCGTTGCCGCTGCAGAATTTCCTTCTCTTTTTTCAAAATAATACGACCAGTAAAGAATATCATCAAGATAATTTTGAGTTTCTAATTTCATATATGCTTCTCTTACTATTTCCATTTTTTCTTTATCCTGGACTAATTGAACTTCAAAAAAAAGATTAGCCAAAAAGCGGTCTTTTTCTTTTTCTGGAATGGTTTTTTCCTCCATTATTTCGTCCATTAAAGCATAACTCTGTTTACTCACCAATAATAAAGAATAAAAATCAGCCAGACGCAGGAGATCGTTTTCTGCAATATGTATTCCTACTTCTCCTTCCAATCTTTCTTTATCTTCATCATAGAAAGTAGGGTCTAATGAAGTAGTGATAATCTTATGTTTATTAAGAATAACTGCAGTAATCCAGGCATGTCTTTTTTCTGGACCTCTTTGATCATCCACTAGATAAATATTTTTCAATTGTGAATTACTTTCCTTTAACAAATTAAAAGTTAAGGCCGCTACTTCTGAGTATTTATCACAATCTCCTTGGCCCAAGGCCATATATTTTTCAATTGGTAAACCGCTTCCGTGTTCCTCAATGAACTCTTTACCTCCATCGACGTCAGTATACTCAAAAACCGAAGCCGCTACATCCATTGCCAACATAATGGCTTCTTTGGGAGCTAAATATTCTAACTCCGTTAGCTCAACACCAACTTTTTTGATTTCAGAAAATATTAATTCTTCCAGCAGTTCTTGGTTTTCAACACGAGACATTCTTTGTTTATCTTCTATCTTTTTTTCTAATTCTATTGGGACATCAATTTTTTCTTCAGACAACGAAGAAAAATCAATTTCTGATAAATTTTGATATTCGATATTCCCCCTGTAACGGTTCCACAAATCTTGCCGTCCTTGTTCTGGAACACTTAAACCCAAGGCAGTAGTTAATACCAGCCCATACAATGTAGATTTTAGCCAACCCATCTAATTAATTAAGAATAAAAAGTATTTAAAGTTTCTCTCTAGAATTTTTCTCATACGTAAAAATTTCATAAGGAATTTTTAGATTTAGTTTAATACCTCTATTTTTAGATCGAAATTTTTTGTATCCCAAAAATCTGTCTATAGAAACAATTGTGACAGATTTTTACGATAATAAGTAATCAGTCAAACATTTATCTCTTTTACCGCCACACAACTCTTTTTCCACTTCTACTTTTCCCTCAACCAATTTTCCAATCGGAAAATCCATTAAGAATGGACATCCATAAACAATATTGTTGGGATCTACGACAAACAAAAAAGTTCCCGCCGGACAATACCGATTAAATTTAGCTAATCTTTCGCCCCGAGAGCCTTCTCTGGGACCAAAATTACCATGTATCGCAATTTCTAAGTCACTTTTATCAAATCCTTCTCTCGCTTCCACCACTAACTCAAAAAATTCTGCCCTTTCTTCTGCAGTTAACATTCGCCTTTGTTCTCTTCTGGCACTTCCTGCTTTTACGTATCTAATAAATTCTAGTTTGTCTGCATTCATATACTTACTCTGATCGCACATTGACTCCACCAAACGATAATTTTCTGGCGTAATGGTAGTAGTTATCTGTACTTTTAATCCTTCATTTTTGGCTTCTTCAATCACTGTAGCCACATCACTTTCTGGAACACTACCTAACATTTTTTCAATACCAAAATGAGCACTGATTCTTACTTCTTTAATGCCCTGCTCGTGTAATTTATCATAAATTTCTGGATGTTCCAGTAATAGAATTCCGTTGGTTAAGATATATTTTTGACTTGCTTTCTGATATGCCTCTAAGTATCCTAAATCAGTTAGCACTTCACTTCCGGCTAGAGAAACCAGTTCTCCTTGTTCTTTTAATTGCCTTACTAATTCTACTGTTTCTTCTGCACTTCTCTTTCCTTGATAAGGCAGATAACAATGATTGCAAGAACGATTGCATTCCTTTTTATCATTCACCATCAATAATATCATTTTGTTCCTTAAACTAAGACTATTTAAATAACCTACCGCTTTCCCAAGGCGATCTTGGCTTGTATCATTTCATGCATTCGTTTTAAGAATTCTTGCTTGTCTTCTAGTCGAATCATGTCAGAATAACCGTCCACCATTAAATTGAAAGCAAAAGGACTGGGCACCGTAGTATAAATCTCTTCTAGTTCAATTCCGCCACTACCTAATTTTTCCAACAGCCATCTAGTTTTTTCAAAATCCATTAAATCTTCCAACACTTCTCGGCGGGCTTCTTTCAAAATAGGAAAATTATCACTAATTCGTCTCACTGCACACATCAAAATCTTGCTAGAAATCTGCTGCCGACCTACTCCTTTCCTTCGTCCTTTATACTGTCTTAAGATCATTAAAGACCGAGTCGCACAGTGCCTAAAACGCCGCTTTAAAATCTCACTTTTCTCAATGGCTTGTTCTAAAATCTTTCTCAACTGCTGGGGTTCTAACGCTTTCAAAGCTTTTAACACACT
>JAAOXZ010000057.1 GCA_018221085.1 Candidatus Woesearchaeota archaeon | reverse complement strand
TTTCTTAACATTTATATACTCTTGATTGTTCCTACTTCAAATTGTGAGGTGAAAATATGACATTAAAAGAACAGTTTAAAACAGTAAAAGAAAATTGGATTTTAGCTTTAGTGGTTTTAGCGATATTGTTAGTTCCTTTATTCTCCGGAAGCAGCATTACTGCCATAACTAACAGCGGATTTGATAAAGGAATGGCAGAAATGGAGATGTCCTCTCCCCGTATGGGTGGAGTTTATTATGATCAAGGAGATTTCGCTCCCGAGGTCACAGAAAGAAAAATAACTAAGACGGCTTACCTTTCTTCAGAAGTTGAAAGGGGAGAATTTTTTGATACTGAAATAAAATTAAAAGCTATCGTTTCGGCATCCGATTCTATCTTATTAAACGAAAACGTTAACAAACAAGCCGCCGGTTGGAAGACGACTTATTATGGTTATTACCAATTTAAGGTTAAGACTACGAAATACGATGCAGTTATTGACCAATTAAAAAGATTAGGCGAAGTAGAATCTTTCAGTGAAAATTCTCAAGATATTACTGGCAGTTATATTAATCTGGAAGAAGAATTGGGATTAGAACAAGATCGTTTAGCTCGTTACCAAGCTATGTACAATCAAGTTAGTGATATTTCTGAAAAGATAGCATTAAGTGATAAGATTTTCAACCAAGAAAGAAGAGTTCAATACTTGGAAGAAGCCCTTAAGAACCAAGACCTACGAGTCGAGTATTCAACGGTTAGTGTTAATTTAAGGGAAACATCTTCGGAGTATACTAACATTGCACTAGTTAAATTATCTCAGTTAGTTAGAAGCGTAGTTAACAGTTTTAACGCTGTGCTTAGTTTGATTTTCTGGGCCTTGCCTTGGGCAGCACTTTTGTTAATTAGCTGGTTAGTTTACCGAAAAGTCAAAAGATAATTTTTCTTTTTTTATTCTTTTATTTTTTTTACCAAAGAGACCATTTTAGAATAATTGCTTAGTATTGTTCCTTGGTCTCTAAAATTCTTTGCAAATGTTTTTAAGTGATTCATCACTTTTATAATCACTTCTTTAGTTGGTTTGTTAAAATCCCCCCCATTAACAGTAAATGATTTTTTAATTAAATCTACTACAAATTTCCTTGATTTTTCATCAGCTTGTTTTTCATCAGAAACAGCTTGAGCATGCATAACTTCTTTTTTGTGTGCATCTACAAAACATTCCACTAAAGCATCTCTTACTTCTAAGGCAGTTAATGCTTCTTTTTTTGTATCGTGCCAAGACATTAGAAAAAGTAAAGCAAATTCATTTATAAATATTTCTTGATTGTAAACGATAATTTTATTTTACATCAATAGTATACACAAAATAATCGTCCCACGGGTTTTCTAATTCCATCATTTGTTTAATGGATAATTTTTCGAAATGCCTTCGAAATGGTCGCATCGAATTACCGTGAGCAGAAAGTGCCACATTAACTTTCTCTTTCTTCATCATTTTCAATAAATCTTTGATAAAGGATTTTACTCGTTTCTCTACCGTTTTAACACTCTCTCCACCAGGGGGAGGCACACGATAGCTTCTTCGGATAATCTTTAACTCTGCTTCTCCCATTTTTCTAATAAATTCTTTCTTTTCCCGTCCAGATAAATGATCAATTTTGTGCCACTGCAATAATGTCTGGTAACTGTCTCGGCCTTCCTTCTTCACAAAAGCCTTATGCGAACTGCCCTGTAATTTACCATAAGAACGTTCAATCATTCGATCATCAGAGATTATTTTCTTACATTCCGGATGATATTTTAGCACATATTTGAGCGTGTCTTTAGAACGAGATAATCTAGTTTGGTAAGCCACTTGAAACTTTTTTCCTTTCAACTTAGTGGCCACTTTCTTAGCATCTCTAATTCCTCGAGGAGTTAATTTAGAATCCTTCCATCCCGTAAAAACATGCTCTCTGTTAAAATACGTCTGCCCATGCCGAAAAAGATAAATCTTTAGTTTCATCTACTGCCTCTTTCTTAGAATTAAACAATTAATCTAAATAAATCTATCGCTTTTAATGGGGTTGTTGCGGAAATCAGCACTGGCACGTAAAGAGTTTTACAATAATCTCTGAAAATAAGAAAAAAAATGTTTCTTAGAATTATTCTTCCTTCTCTTCTTCTGAGTTCAAAAGTCTATCTAGAGAATCCTGATGATAAATAACGGAACCCCCTAATTGAATTACCGCAAATTCTCCAGTCAAAATGTCCTGTTCACTACTCACCGAAAGCTCCCCATCATCATCATCATTTAATATGGTGGTTAAACAGTCATACAATTGTTGAGGATTCACATAATCGCCGACAACATAGAAACAACTAGTTTCATCAGCAATGCCATTTGTATCTATTTTGACAACTTTGTACAACACATCATAATCGTCTTTCATTTTTATTTCCTCCTCATCATAAAAAAGCTAAAATTTTTCTGCTTCTTTCTTCTGCCTAAACTTTTCTGCGTTTTCTGAATTAACGAATCGGTATTTTTTCCCATCAATTAACAATTCCACAGTTTCTGCTCCCATCAAAGGTTCGCCAGTTAAAGCATCTTTGCCTAATTGTCCGCCACCAGAAGCACCTTCCATGAAACCTTCTTCCCAGTTTTCAATTTCTCCGTCTTCAGCTAAATCTTTTCTGCCTTCTTCGCTGTAAACATCAGCTTCCTTTTCTCCAGATGCCATGTCTTCTGAAATTTCTTCGCTGGTTTCTTTAGGTAAAATACCTTGTTCTTCTGCCGGAAAAGCTTTTACTTCTTCTTCCTCTTCGTTTTTCTTTTTGTCTTTTTTTGTCATAAGTGGAAGAAAAATAAATGAGTTTAAAAGAATTTGTATTGTTAAGATAACATAAAAGGAAGAGTTGTTGCAGAAATCAGTGCGGGTGTGTAATTGCCAGAGCAGCCAGTCTCACTGAGCTTACAATTCGACCTGAAACGAAGTGAAGTTGAGAAGTAAAACAGGCCTCACACCAGCACTTAGGAAGTACCATAACCTCAAAATAGAAACAAAATATATAAAGATGTAATATATCTATTCCAATATGACTCTTTTAGAAGCTATTGTTGGGGAAGCTAGCAGTCTCTTTCAACAAATTAAAATGCACGTTGATCATATTCTGGTTGGTGAACCCGAAATAACCATTGATGACACCAATCCAGCAGTCTTTCTGATATCGGGCCATTTTCCGACTAGTGTACATATGACTCAAATTAAACAATTTCTTGCTTCTCAAGGTTTCAATCCGGTCTGTGAACCATACTCTTATTGGAAAGATTTAGATGAAGTAGAAGCCGAGTTAGTACCCAAAATAAAACAGCTTTACCAACAGACAGGAAAAAAAGTATCTATCTTGGGATACAGCAAAGGAGGGTTAATTGCTAGATCTATTGCCCAAAATCACCCTGACTTAATTGACAAAGCCATTATCTTAGGGGCCCCCAATCAAGGAACTATAATGGCTTTTTTAGATCCGACTCGTTATTTTACTCCGAGTGTAGATCAAATGTTGCCTCACAGCGATTACCTCACAGAATTAAATCAAAAACCCCCCCATCCAGATGTAGATTTCTATTCAGTTTACAGTATTAATGACTTAATGGTTCTCCCCAATAGAAATGCCGCTCTTCCAGCTTACCAAAACGTCAGAAATATCCTTCTAGATAATGTCTCTCACCTTGGACTAGTCAGTAAAAAAGTTTATCCGTTACTTGCAGAATTATTGAAGGAATAACAAACTTTTTATAAACCAATTACTTACTAACAACCATGAACAAAAAAATTGGTGTAGTGATTGTTTTAGTTGTTATTGTGATGTTTTTAGTTGGTTGTCAGAAAGAACTAGAAACCGTAGAAATCATTAATGAAGAAGGGAATATTGTTGGAGAAGCATTTAGGTTTTCTGAACGAGTTTATCAGCTTAGAACAGTTACTCCAATGAACATAGAAGAAACTTATGTAGAATTATTTGATTTACAAACCCTTCCCGCAATTTCAGAACTTACTCCTTATTATGGTGGAGAATTAAATTATCTAGGGAATTTAGCACCATTTCCAACAAAATCTCTTCAATCACACAACGAATTAAAATCATGGGGGATTGTTGATTCTAAACAAGCTAACTTAAAATTATTTTATTTACAAGAAGGTCCGTTAACTGAGATTACTAATATTGTTCAAGCAAACGCTGATTTAATCGAAGATGGAGAAACAACAGAAGATACTGTCAGAAATATAATGGAGTGGTTACATCAAACTTCGAGTGGAAATTGCAACAACCATAGAAATGCTGTTTCAGCTGATGAAATAATTTCGCGAAAATGTTTAAGCGGGTGTACAGATTATACTATTGTTTTTGCAGCACTTGCACGTGCTAAAGGAATCGCAGCAACTGTAACTGAAACTGTGAGAGAGCAATGGATTGCAGAGATGGTTTGGAACAATCAATGGAATGGCAATAAAGAAGGGCATTTCTTTTCTGAAGTTTATATGCCTGAAAACGATGCATGGGTTGTTATCGATCCAACTGCAAATAAATTGACAGGAAGAGATAGCGATGGCTATTATCCTTCTGGACCCGAGGGAAACAAGAGATTTATGTTGTTTGAAAGAGGATTAGATCCTGCCGATTATGGACTTACAACTGATGCTCAGTTTGCAAATTCTGTTAAAAATAGATATTACGTTGAGCAAGGAGATCAACCATAAAATCAATCACAAATAACTTCTCACTAAAAACATAATCGTTCCCGCCACTAATGGAACTATTAAATTATCATCTACTGACTTCTTATTCATGTCTAAGTCTAGTACTTCGACAATCATTGCCCCTAAACTACCTAGAAACGCTTCTGGGAATGGCACAAATAATATCGCTCCTAAAAAACCAAACAATACTCCGGCAACTGTTCCTTCTAACAATTTCCGACCTTTCCAGTTAAAGATATTCCGTGTCCGACCAAAATACTTTCCTATTAAATGACTGAAAGAATCCCCCAAAGCTAAAACCATAATGGCCGCCATGGCAATATCTTTTTCAAATAGTTTCATTACCAATAAAGAACCGATAAAAAAGAACAACGTCCCTCTGCCTGGAAAAATCTTCATTTGCTCTTTTCTTTCAAAATTTTTTAAAAAGAAATACACCAAAGGAATTTTAATTCGTTTACATAAAAAACAAGAAAACCCTCCCAGAACTACGATTACAAACATCATTAAAGCATCTAATAAATCAAAATAATACAATGATACAATAGTCAGACCTAAAAAAATATGGAACAATTGTCTCCGTATTTCTAAATTGTTGGCCATACCAGCTCCATTTTTAACTCTCTTTATATTTTTTATGCGAGATATGTCTTCAAAAGGCAAATTATTTAAATATTCAATAGTTTTGTCAAGCAATACTATGACTGAACCAAAAAAAGAAATCAAATTGAATAAAATTACTGATTTTATTTGGGAAATACCTAAAACCGGTAAAATGAATGTTCCTACTAGAATCTTTGCTTCTGAAGAATTATTAGCAAAAATGAAGCAAGATCGAACCTTAGAACAAGGCAGTAATATCGCTTGTCTTCCTGGCATTCACAAATATGCCGTAGTCCTTTCTGACGGACATGAAGGTTACGGTTTTCCTATTGGTGGAGTAGCAGCCTTAGATTTTGAGAAAGGAGGTATTTCTCCCGGCGGAATTGGTTATGATATTAATTGTGGAGTTCGTTTATTGAGAACTAACTTGAAAAAGGACGACATTTATCCTAAAATTAAAGAACTATTGGATTCTTTACTTCAATTTGTTCCTGCTGGCTTAGGTAGCTCTAATATTACTGTTACTAAAGAAGTTTTAGATGGTGCTTTAAACAAAGGTGCTAAATGGGCTGTGGAAAATGGCTATGGTAATCAAGATGATTTAGAACACTGCGAAGAAAGTGGAGGTATGACTTCTGCTGATGCTTCTAAGGTTTCTGATTTGGCCAAAAAACGAGGTCGAAAACAATTAGCCACTCTAGGTTCCGGAAATCATTTTTTAGAAATTCAATATGTGGATAAAATCTTTGATCCCGAAATTGCCAAAGCTTTTGGTATTACTGAAGAAGGCCAAGTAACTTTAATGATTCATTGCGGTTCTCGCGGTTTAGGCCATCAAGTTTGTTCCGATTATTTAAGAGAAATGGAACGTAATTTCCCCAAAATCATCGCTCAGCTTCCCGATAAAGAATTAGTTTATGCGCCAGCCAATCATCCTTTGGCCAAAAAATATCTTCAAGCCATGTCAGCAGCTGCCAATTTTGCCTGGTGTAACCGTCATGTCATTGGCCATCAAGCTAGATTAGCTTTCTCTAAAACCTTTCCCGATTCTAAATTAGAAACTGTTTATGATGTCGCCCATAACATCTGTAAAGTAGAAGAACATGAAATCGATGGGAAAAAAACCAAGGTCTACATGCATCGTAAAGGCGCTACTCGAGCTTTTCCTCCTGGACATCCTGATGTACCAGCTGCTTATCGAGATGTCGGACAACCCATTATCATTCCCGGAAGTATGGGTACTGCTTCGTATTTGTTAGTTGGCACTCAAGAAGGCATGAAAGCTACGTTTGGTTCTACCGCTCACGGAGCCGGAAGGGTCATGTCTCGGCATGAAGCCTTGAGAAGATTTGATGGAGAACAAGTCAAGAAAGACTTAGCTCAACATAAAATCATGGTTAAATCTGTTTCTAAAAAAGGAGTCGCTGAAGAAGCTCCTGGTGTTTACAAAGACATCGAAAAAGTCATTGAAGTCTCTCATCAGACCGGCATTGGCAGAAAAGTAGTCCGCTTAAAACCCATCGGCGTAGTTAAAGGGTAGTTTTATATATCTGTAACCAAAAACGGAAAATATGGATGCCGTAGGTACAGTATACAAAATGAAAGGATCTTCTACTAAAGATTTTAATCGGGAATTGGATTCTTTAGAAGGTATTTTGAATGAAGCTGGTTTTAAACTTGTTCGCACTGGCGGTTCAAAAATTTACATTTGTGATGGCGGAACCAGACTAAACTATAAACAACATATTGCTGGGCTTATTGATGGCCCATACCTGTACACCCATCATAGCAAAAGATTAGATGAATTCTTAGTCACTTATGATTTTCCCAAGGATTAATTCCTACTAACGAGACAGAATCTTTATATATAATTAGGGCTATTCCCAAACTATGAAACCTTACGAATTTTTACCACATACTGCAGATACTAAATTCCGTGCTTATGGGAAAACATTAGAAGAAGCTTTTACTAACGCTGCCTATGCTATGACTGATGTCATTACTGATCATACTAAAATCAAACCCACTATTGAAAAAAACATTACAGTAACATCAGAAAATGAAGAATCTCTGCTTTATGATTTTCTAGAACAATTTTTGATTTTAATTGATTCAGAAAGTTTCCTTCTGAACCAAGTTAAAGAATTAACTATCAAAAATAATAAACTGACAGCCAAACTTACTGGAGATACTCATCCAGAAAAGTATGAAATTAATATTGTCATCAAAGCGGTGACGTATCAAGAAATGTTCATCAAGAAAGAAAAAGGCCAATACGCCATTCAAGTAATTGTTGATATCTAAAATGGAATATACTAATTGTCCGATTGATGAAAAAGGGAAGGAGAGGTATCAAGAACTTTATCTCGGCGATTTTCATGAGATGATGAAGAATTCTGCAGAAGTAGTTAGAGAAGGAGAAGGAAAACTAGATCGA
>JAAOXZ010000007.1 GCA_018221085.1 Candidatus Woesearchaeota archaeon | reverse complement strand
TCTAAGTACAAATACCACAACCTTTTTAAAGGGTTTACTGAATAAATAAGACTATTTTAGAATGGAATCCACTAAAGAAATTAAAGTGCCTAAAAACATCGTTGGTCAAGTAATTGGCCAAGATGAAGCCGTTAATATTATTAAAAAGGCCGCCAAGCAAAGACGTCACGTTTTATTGATTGGTGAACCGGGAACCGGAAAATCGATGCTCGGAATGGCTTTAGCTGAACTTTCACCTAAAGAAAAACTGCAAGATATTATTTCCTTGCCCAATCCCAACGATGAAAATACTCCTTTAATATCCACAGTCAAAGCTGGAACTGGAAGAGAAGAAGTCAAAAAAGCCCAATTACAAACCAAACAGGTTTTCAAAAATCAAAACTTCCTTTTTTTTATCTTAGCCATCGCCGCTATGATCGTTCCCTGGTGGGTTAGATATTATTACCAATCCGATTTGATGTTTGCTGCTTTTTTCCTAGGTGGTATGCTCTTCTTAGTGGGATTAGTTTTCATGCTTAATATGGGTCCGCGAATGATGTCATCATCCAAAAATCAGCAGCCCAAATTAATTGTCGATAATTATGGGAATAAACACGCTCCTTTCTTTGATGCTACTGGGGCTCATGCCGGTGCACTATTAGGAGATGTGCTTCACGACCCTTTCCAGTCTGGAGGATTAGGTACTCCACCCAACCTAAGAGTAGTTGCTGGGATGATTCACAAAGCCAACAAGGGAGTTCTTTTTGTTGATGAAATCGCTACTTTACACCCTCGAACGCAGCATGAATTACTTTCTGCTTTACAGGAAAAAAAATTCCCCATCACTGGTCAATCCGAACGTTCCGCTGGTGCCATGGTTAGAACCGAACCAGTTCCCTGCAATTTTACTTTAGTTGCTGCCGGAAACACCGAAACCCTCAAAAATATGCATCCGGCCTTAAGATCTAGATTAAGAGGGTATGGTTATGAAATTTACATGAACGAAACCATGAAAGATACTCCCGATAGTCGCCGAAAAATTGCTCGTTTCATTGCTCAAGAAGTTAATAAGGAAGAAGGAAAAATTCCTCATTTTTCTAGAAGTGGTGTTTTAGGAATCATTCAAGAAGCTAGAAGAAGAGCTAATCGAAAAGGTCGCCTTACACTTAGATTGAGAGGATTAGGGGGGCTCGTCAGAGCTGCCGGCGATATTGCCATAGAACAAAAATCCCCTATAGTCAATCAAGAACATGTTAAATTGGCCAAAAAATTAGCCCGTCCTTTAGAACAACAAATTGCTGATGAATATATTGAACGGAAAAAAGAATACGAACTCATTATTACTTCTGGTCAACGGATTGGCAGAGTCAATGGATTAGCAGTGATTGGTTCCGGTTCTGCCCACTCAGGAATCTTATTACCTATCGAAGCTGAAGTCACCCCTGGCGGGAAAAAATCAGAAATTATCGCTACCGGAAAACTAGGAGAAATTGCTAAAGAAGCCGTTAAAAATGTCTCAGCTATCGTCATGAAATACTTCGGTGAAGATATTAAAGAAACTCGAGATATCTTTGTTCAGTTTTTACAAACCCACGAAGGTGTCGAAGGAGATTCTGCTTCCATTGCCGTAGCCACCGCTATCATTTCCGCTCTTAAAAAAATTCCCATCAAACAAAATATTGCCATGACTGGTTCTCTATCTGTTCGAGGAGAAGTTCTTCCAGTTGGTGGCGTCAGCAGCAAAGTCGAAGCCGCTATTGATGCTGGTATTAAAACTATTATCGTGCCTAAATCCAATTTACAAGATATTGTAGTAGATAAAGAACAACTAGACAAAGTGAAGATCATTCCTGTAGAAACCATTGAAGAAGTCTTGACCCAGGTTTTAGACTGGAAAGGCAAAGAAAACATTTTCAAGAAGATTAATGGTAAAAAGCAAAAATAAGGATAATTATTTAAATAATAACTCGATTTTAACATAAAAATGGCAAGAACACAATTAAGATCTAAAAGGAAAGCGTCTAGTGGACGTTATCATCCAGCTAGATCTAAAAGGAAAAGTGAACTAGCTCGTCTACCTACCTTAACTCATTTAGCGGAAAAAAGAACTAAACAGTTCCGAGTCCAAGGCGGCAACATTAGACAAGCCTTACTTTCAGTTAAAGAAGCCAGCATTACTGATAAAAAAGGTAAAACTCAAAAAACAGAAATTCTTAACGTTCTAGAAAATCCAGCTAATCCTAACTTAGTTAGACGAAACATCTTAACTAAAGGAACCATTATTGAAACCAAATTAGGTAAAGCCAAAGTTACTTCTCGACCTGGTCAAGAAGGCACCTTAAATGCAGTTTTAATTTAATTTTTTACTCGTTTTTTGTCCTTTCGATTATTTTAGAATACATTATTTTAAAAAAATAAACAAAGTCTGTCCTTATGGACGAAACATCTTTTTTATCCAAATAAGCAATACCTCTTTTTACAAAATCATCAAGACTGCCAGTGTTCTTCTCTATTCTTTCTGGAGGGAACAACCCTGGCTTATATTGTAAAACTCTATTTTTGTACCCTTTATACCTCTCATCTAATTGATCCAAATAATATTCTTCCCGAGGTCTTAAGCCAACCAAAGACATTTCTCCTTCCAAAATATTATATAACTGAGGCCACTCGTCAATCCCCCACCTTCTCAACCATCTTCTACTCTCAATTCTTCTGTTGTCTTCAACCGAAGATCCATTAGAATCGACAATCTTTTGTTTACTCAAATCTATCTTAAGCTTATCTGAACCAGAATGCATTGTTCTAATTTTATACACTTGTATTGGCACCCCATTTAATCC
>JAAOXZ010000056.1 GCA_018221085.1 Candidatus Woesearchaeota archaeon | reverse complement strand
TAATTTCTTTAGTGGATTCCATTCTAAAATAGTCTTATTTATTCAGTAAACCCTTTAAAAAGGTTGTGGTATTTGTACTTAGAAAGAAGTTATTTAGCTTTGTTGTTCTTTTTTCTTAATAAATTAATGAAGATTTCTCCGAAGTGTTTGGGTTGGTGGGTGTGGACTTTACGTTGGTTTTCTAAATGTAATAAAGGGATAAACGTGAAAACTTTATCATTTTTTTGAGCGTTAGGGGGGAGTAATTGGGAAAAAGTCATATTCTTGCCCTTAGGTGCTTGAAAGAAATATTTGATTCGAGCATAAATATCACGAATACCTTCGACAATGTCAAAACGGTTTTTCAGGTGAACTTCAAATTTCAATGGTTTTTGCCGTACTAAACTTCTTTTTTTAGTTTCCATGGCTTTTTGCAAGGCATCTACTAAATCGTGGATGGAAACTTTTCTGGTACGGGGTTGGGGTTGACGAGGGATCAAACTATATTTCTGTTCTAAATCTCGTTGATTTTTAGTAAATAAATCTTCAGTAAATTCGGAGAAAAATTCATCGTCATCTGTTTCTTCGGTGGAAGCAAATAAACGGTCTAGTTCTTCAATGTCTTCATTAAGTAGCTTGTGAGTTTTCATTTTTAATAAAACGGCAGCAGCCAGAAGAACTTTTCCCGAAAGTTTAAGGTCGGTTTCTTTTAATTGTTTGATAGTCTCAACGTATTTTTGAGTCAATAAGGTGATGTTGACATCCCAGGGATCCATTTGTTCAGTTTTAACTAAATCATACAGGAGAGACTTCCAAGTAACGTCGTCTTGGTTCAAGATTAAATCAAAGATTTTTTCTTGCATAAGGAAAGGAAATTTTAAAGATTTAAATGTTTATTGTTTTATTATTGACTAGTGTTGGTAAATTAATATAAACAAGAGTTGTTTTAATAGATTATGGTGCGCCAGAGTTTGGATAATGTTGTAGATACTCTGTTTAGTGCAGAGACAATTCAACAGAGGGTTAAAGAATTAGCCGGAGAGATTCTAAATGATTATTGGGGGAAAGAAGTAATATTGTTGTGTGTGCAGAAAGGAGCCGCTAATTTTGCAATGGATTTAAGGAAAGAATTACATAAACAATCATACGCTAAACACGGAGATATTTTAGACGTCATTCCCGATGACGTGAGTATCAGTTTGTATGCAGATCCCACTGCTCCAGAAAAGAAACCTAAGACTATCTTAGGGCCAGATCCTAATATTGATTACCGTGGAAAAGAAGTGTTAATAGTGGAAGATATTGTGGATCGGGGACTAACGATGAAATATCTGTTAGAATCGTTGAGGAAGAAGAATCCCAGTTCTATAAGGTTGTGTGCCTTATTAACTAAACCAGAAGCTAGAGAAGTAGAGATAAAAATAGATTATTTGGGATTTGAAGTGGGGAACCAGTTTGTAGTGGGTTATGGATTAGATTACGAGCAAAAATATCGAGATTTACCGTTTATTGGAATTCTGAAAGAAAAATAAAAAGAATGGGCCTGGCCGGACTTACGTGAGTGAAGCGAATGTACTTGCACTCAGCTCGAACCGGCGATCGACTCGGCTTTTAGAACAGCCACACCATTGGTGAGGTTGTACATGTAAACGAGTAGTCATAGCCACTAGACCACAAGCCCATTGTAGTTTTAGAAAAGATATTTATTTAAAAAAGCTTCGCTTTTTAAACGTATGATTTACCAACCAGCCGAAGATTCAGAATTGTTAAGAAAGCAGGTTAAGCAGCATTCTGAAGGCAAGGTATTAGATATGGGTACTGGTTCGGGCATACAAGCGATAGAAGCCAGTAAAAAGAAAAGAGTTACTGCGGTATTGGCAGTAGATATTAATCCGAAAGCAGTGGAAGAATTGACTAAGAGAATTAAAAAAGAAAAGATCAAGAAGATCAAAATTCAGCAAAGTGATTTATTTTCTAAAATCAAGGGTAAATTTGACACCATCGTTTTTAATCCGCCTTACTTACCACAAGATAAAGGAATCGAAGATAAAGCCCTATATGGTGGGAAAAAAGGTTATGAAGTTTTGGAGAAATTTTTGAATCAAGTAAATCCTTTCTTGCACGAGAAAGGCACAGTTTTAATTCTGTTCTCTTCGTTAACCAACCAAGAAAAAGTGAAACAAATCATTGAAAGAAACTTACTAGAATTTAAAGAATTAGAGAAAGAACATTTCTTTTTTGAGGATTTGTTTGTCTATAAACTAGTTAAAAATAAAGTTTTGCATGAATTGGAAAAGAAAGGAGTGCAGAGAATTGCTTATTTGGCTCATGGAAAGAGGGGAAACGTGTTTCTAGGACGCTATAATGGGAAAAAGATAGCAATAAAAATGAAGCGAAAAGAAAGTTTGGCGGTAGAAAGGATAAAAAATGAAGTCAAATGGTTGAAGGTTTTGAACCAGAAGAAGATTGGTCCTAAGTTATTGTTTCATGGTAAAAATTATTTGGTTTATCAATTTGTCGACGGAGAATTCATTTTGGATTGGATTAAAAAAGCAAAAAAGAAAGACGCGAAAACTATTTTAAAGGTAATTATGAAACAGTGTTATGAAATGGACAAGTTAGGAGTGAATAAAGAGGAGATGCACAGACCATTAAAACATATTTTAATCAAAAAGGGAAAGGCGACACTAATCGATGCTGGGAGGTCAAAGACCTCCGGCATGCTTAGAAAAACCAAAGGTTTTTCTGGCACACCAGAAATTTCTTTGAAATTTCTTAATGTCTCCAAAACGACTTTAGTCGTTTTGATAGATTTCGAACGGTGTTATCAGACCAAGAAACCTCATAATGTCACTCAATTTGGAGAGTTTTTGTCGAGATATAAATTGATTAAGAAGGATATACGGAAATTTTTAAGTGATTATAAAAAAGATAGAACCAAGAATAATTTTGATAAAATTTTGAATTTAATCTGAGTGATAAAATTCTAATTTTTTGTCGTGAAAAATACCTTGTTTTAGTTTTACCGGACGCCAATGGTCAATAACTAATTCGGCTTCCAACCAATCAGCTAATTCTTTAGGATTGCCGATGGTGGCACTTAGTCCAATAATTTGGGGTTTGATTAAGGATTTCAATAAAGTAAGGATAACTTCTAAGGTTGGTCCTCTGCGAGGATCATTAAGAAGGTGGATTTCGTCGACAATAACAGTCTTTACTTTAGAGAGCCAGGGAACTCGATGTCGGATCAGGGAATCCAGTTTTTCTACTGTCAAAACAATTAAATGATACTTTGATAAGAAAGGAGAATCAGAATCAACGTCGCCAGTAGACATAACTACATTAAAACCAGTATTTTGAAAGAGTTCTCGGTACTCTTTAAATTTTTCATTGGCCAACGCTTTCAAAGGAACTAAGTAGATGGCCTTTCCTTTCTCTACGTTATTGACGATAGACATAGTGGCAATGAGAGTTTTACCTGAAGCGGTAGGGGCGCAAATTAATTGTGATTTGTTAGATAGTAGTCCTGCTTGAATGGCTTTTTCTTGAATGGGGGTTAATTGAGGGAACTTTTGGTAAAAGTCCAAGAAATATTTTTGTAAAGGTAGGTTTTTTAGTAGCATTGTAAGGTATCTTTTTGTCTCTTAAGCAAATGTTTATAATCTTTACGAAGATATTATTAGTATAAAATGATGAAATTAACAGTAATATAGAACAATGTTCTATTTAACTGCTTTTATCATTTTAAAATGATGAATTGCTAAAAGCTAAAAATTTTTAGTTTTTAGTGGTTATGATTAATTTTGTTACTTTTTTGGGGGAGAGATTTGCGAAAAGCTTATAAGTCGGAATTGGGTCTAAAACATTAATCCGTTAAGTGTGTTAGAAACTTTTAAGACGATAAATGGTCAAAAAAGTTTCTGGGCGCGATCAAAAATTATTAAAAATGGTTTTTGATGTTTCGTCGATAAAATCGAAAAGATGTCCTGAGAAATGAGGTTGTCTTTCGAAATTTTTGTTGATGATTAAAAGAGGAAGGCGGATGTAATAAAAATAAAAAAAGAATGATAACACGGAGGTGTGTTATAAATGCGTATAAAAAAAGTGGTAAAAAGATTGATTGCCCTCGGTGCAGGTGCAACTATGTTAGGAGCAACAGTAATGGGCGCAATGGCAGCTGACCTTAGTTCTTTCCCTGGTTCTTTCCATGACGACGGGCTTTTTAACGGATATTTTGTTGTCGGTGAGTCATCTAACCCTGTAGATAACCTAGCTATGACAGATGTTGCGACATCTATGTGGTATGCTAAGTCTTCGTCTGGTGCGTCAGTATCAGTAGAAGGAGATGCTTGGTTTGTTGGAACCAGTTCTAAAGACTTTGAAATGTCAAATAGTGATTCTGCTGTGGGTAGTATTTCTGGTGAAAATGTTCGCGACATAAATGAATATATCGGTAAAGATGAATTGGATGCTTTAGCTGATGGAACATATAAAACTGGAGAAGGAGAGTTTAGTTATAGTCAATATTTGTATTTTGATGTTGATAATACCGCCACTAACGAATTAGTTAAATATGGAGAAAACGAAGATGACATAGTAGCAGATTTCTTCTTTGTTGATAGTGGGTTCAATATTGGTCAATACAAATTAGAACTTAGTTCTAGTGCAGAGAGTGATATCTATAGTGCTAGTGGATCAGCTGATGGAGATGGTACTGTATTGCAGGACTTTAGAGATACTAAACTAACTATGTTGGGTCGAGAGTTCAGCATTGTTTTAGCAGAACGACCATTAGCGTCAACATTGCGAGAAGATAGTATTAAGTTAACTATGATGGGCGGAGCAGTCAGTGGTGCTTTGTTAGAAGGAGAAACCCAAAGTTATGAACTAGCTGATGGAACTTATGAAGTAACTATATCTTATGTGGATACTAGTAACGTTAAGTTTGTGGTTAATGGGGAATCTACAGATAAACTGCAAACTGGAGATACTTATAAATTAGCAGACGGAAAAGAAATTGGAGTTAGTGAAATATTATACCAAGAGTATGCTGGTGGTATTCATAGTGCAGACTTCTTTTTGGGAGCTAGTAAGGTAGTGTTGAGGGATAATGACATAACTAATTCCGAACCAGATTCTGGTACGTTACAAGTTGGTGGCGAAACCATAAGTGGGGCAGAGGTAATTATAACTGGTGCAGACGATAATACTACCTTTCAGTTAAGTTCGATTATAGTAAACATGACTGCTGAAGATGATTATTTTGTGCCTGCAGGCGGTAAGTTAAGTGATGCTATTGCTTCTGCTGGAGACGACAAGGAACTTATGTTCACTAATGTTTGGGACATAGAATATAAGGGATTGTCCGTTGCGGAGACACACAACATAAAACTGGATTCAAATACCGATAGAAAATACAAATTGATCTGGTTTGATGGAGATGGTAATCAAGTAAGTATGCCTTTGGCTTACGCTGCATCTTCAACAACGGTGCAGTTTAGTCAAGAGTCTGCAGAGAAGTATTTGCATTTTATGGAAAGTGATGAAAACAATATCTCCAAAAACGATTATTTTATCGTGACTGGTGGAGATTCTGCGGCAGGTTCGGCAGTATCTTATGCCTTACAGTATAAGGGAGCAGATAAGAGTAGTGCAACTAGTCCTAAGATTAAGTTTAAGAACTTAGGAAGTGGTGAAACGTTGGAATACTCCGTGAATACGGCTTCTACTGCAGTGGGAAGTACTACTTGCGATATCAAGTTAGGTGGATACACTTTTAAAGTTCAAAATGCCGAAGTAGAAACTGGCAAGGATTTTAAAATTGAAGTGGACTTAGATGCAGATGGTAGTTTTGATGTGTCTGGCGTAGGTATTGTAGATAAGTTTGGTGCAAACATATCCATTAGTGGAGATGCTTTAGACCGTGATCGGGCAGCAACAATGGCAGATTTTAATCTAACCATTACCACAGATGACAATACTGACTATGATGATAAAGCACCAGCTAGTATTGTGATTCAAGTGGGAGCAACTACAACAAATGAAGTTGCTGTAGATAAGCTATTTGTTGGATCAACTAGTAACCCATTAGTAACGCCAGAAGGCGAAGAAAACATTGCTTATGGATGGACTAGTATGGGTGGAAAGATGACTTATATGTCACCAAGTAGTTCACCAAACTTGTTTACCTACGAATATCCGTCAGTGCAAAGATTACCTCAGTTATGGGTAACCTCTGGAGCAACCACTACTAGTGTAAGTGGCGGTGTCGGTGATACGTTGGTTCAAGTAGTTGATGCGGCTAAGTTAGACACAGAAGTAGCAGATGTCGGAGCACAAAACTTAGTTGTTGTTGGTGGACCATGTGTTAACAGTGTAGCTGCAGAATTGATGGGTAACCCAGCCGATTGTGCAGAAGGATTCTCTCCGGGAAAAGCAAAGTTAAAAATGTTCGATTCCGGGTCCGGTAAAATGGCTATGTTAGTCGCTGGTTACAGTGGAGAAGACACACGGTTAGCAGGTAAAGTACTAGCTCATAGATCTGGCGAGCTAAGTGGTGAAGAAATGGAAGTATCCGGAACCACTTGGAGTGACGCAACTCTAGGAGTACCAACCGTAGTTGTAGCTGAAGAAGTTGCAGTTGTAGAATAAGCCTAAACGGCTTTTTTTTATTTTTTTTTATTTTTTCCTTTTTCTCTGAAACAAACTTTTATAAACCATTAAATAATGATTCTTTTAGAGTAAGTTTAGAACAAAAAGAGGTGTATTAAAATAGAATTTAAAAAGTATATTCCGGTATTGTTGTTATTACTTTTGTTAGTTCTCTCTTTTTACATAGTTCAACCTTTTTTATTAGCGATTTTTTTAGGGGCCATACTGGCGTATACTTTTTATCCATTCTATGGATGGGGAATAAAAAAATTAAAAAGTAAAAACTTGATGGCTTTAATAATCTGTTTAATAGTTTTAATTTTGATAATTATTCCCGCTATCTTTTTTGTGAAAACACTAATTCAAGAATCCTATTCTTTGTATATATTGGGAAAACAAAAGCTAGCCTTAGGACTATTTGATAATTGCAGTAATAGTCTCTGTAATTTGATTAGGGATTTAAGTGAAAACCCACAAATAAATTCTCGTTTTCAAGAAAGCCTCCAAATAGTAACTAATTGGGTCATTCAAAAAGGATCTAATTTTTTAGTGAGTATTCCTCAAATTTTATTGAATTCCTTTGTAATGTTCTTTACTTTGTTTTATTTTTTAAGAGATGGAGATATTTTTGTGAGAAAGATCAATGTCTATTTGAGTATGCAGAAGAAGAAATATAGTGCGATGATAAAAAGATTAAAGGAAATCATCCACGCAATAGTTTATGGTTATGTTTTAATCGCTTTGATGCAGGGAGCATTAGGAGCATTAGGTTTTTTCATTTTTGGAGTAAGTTCTCCCCTTTTTTGGGGAATGACCATGGCATTATTGGCTCTGATACCTTATTTGGGGACGGGGTTTGTTTGGGCACCGGCAGCGATAATCATTTTTTTAGATGGAATGTTTCAAAACTCCAACATTTTGATTTACAAAGGAGTGGGTTTATTCCTTTACGGGTTATTGATTGTAGGTAGTTTGGATAATTTGATTAGGCCGAAACTAATTGGAGATCGGGCTAAGATACATCCAGCTTTGATAATGTTAGGTATATTGGGGGGACTCTTTTTTATGGGTCCGATAGGAGTAATTGCTGGACCATTGATTTTATCTTTAACAGTAATAATCGTTGAAACCTATTTGACTAAGTCTTGATGATTGTTATGATTGTTTAGACACTTCTGTTTTTAGAATAAGTAATTAATTTTTGAAGGTAATTCTGTAAGTTTATTTGTTGTGGGATGTGATTGATTTTAAATTTCTGGTTTAAGATTAAAGAATGGGTTTTGAAAATTTTATCCAGAAAGTTCTGTTTGTTTTTAATGTCGGTAATTTCTCGAAGGAGGATTTGTTTTTTCCCGAAGAGAATTCTGTTTTGGTAAAAAAAGTATTTTTGTTTCGATTTGACGAGGTTAAAGATAAACCCAAAAATAACGATTATTGATAAGAGGATTATAGAAATTAATTTGATTGTTTTTTCAGTAGAAGTGGTAATGTTTAGTAAAGAGAGGTTGAGTAGAACGCCCAGATAGAAAATAATGCCCAAAAATAAAAAACTGATTATTTTGGGAAGGATTAATCTAGCTTTTTTCTGGGGTAAGATATATGTTGGTTGTGGTTCTGGCATTATGTTCCTCTGGTGATGGATTAAGTTTTAATGGGCCTACCCGGACATGCAGAGAAACTGCGTTTATCTGGAGTGTTGAACGCAGTTCAACATTTGCACCGGGGATCTCCCAACAGCCAGTTACACTAGGCGAGTCGTACTCAAGTGGGACCTTCACTTTGTTCAGTCCCACGACATACATTAGTGATTGGCTTTGATTTTTAATGGGCCTACCCGGAGTTGCACCGGGGATCTCCCGCAAGTCAAGCGGACGTCATAGCTACTAGACCACAGGCCCAATATTTTGGTGTGTGTATGTGTGTGGGACTGAGTGAAGCAAAGCGAACGAATGTCGCACTTTGCACCCAGGTGGCGTAAACCCTGCTACCTAGACCACAGGCCCATATTAAGAGAAAAGTTTATATTGTTTTAAAAGTTTTTCTTTTTTATGCACCATCATGAACATTTTTGGTGGAAATATATTCCCAAAAAAGAGATGACTGAAATTTACATTTCAATAGCGATAAGAGCATTTGCGTTTAGTTTATTGAGTTTATTTGTGCCTTTATACTTATATTCGGAATTGGGATATAGTTTAAACGCTACTTTAGGGTTCTTTTTGGTTTATTCTGTAGTTTTTGCTGTAATGACACCAATAGCAGCAAAGATAATGGCAAGGATTGGAGTGAAACACACGATGTTGTTAAGTGTTCCGATGTATATCACTTACTTCATGTTACTTTACGGGTTGAAAAGTTATCCTATTCCTCTGTATTTGGTGAGTGTTTTTTTTGGATTGGGACATGCTCTTTTTTGGATAGCATTTCACATAGAATTCACTAAATTTAGTGATGGGCACCGTCGAGGAGAAGAAGTAGGTAAAAGACGAGCTATTGGTTTGGCAGCCGGATTAGC
>JAAOXZ010000055.1 GCA_018221085.1 Candidatus Woesearchaeota archaeon | reverse complement strand
TGAATCAAACACTGTTAAATTATATGTTGATGGTCAGTTGAGAGATTCTGATACTTTTACTGGAGGGGGCAATGATGGAAGTGTAACTTTGGGAAGTCTTTCAAGCGGCCAATATTTCAATGGAACTATAGATGATTTAATGATCTTCAACCGTTCTTTGACTCCAGAACAAATACTTAATCTCTATAACAACCAAACCTATTTGATTGATGCTAACGAAACTTCTCCTGCAGACAACTACACCGCTTGCATAACTCCTAATGATGGCACTCAAGATGGTACTGAAGTCTGCTCCAATCAATTAATCATCCAATCTGCTCCCGTAGTTTCTACTCCTGTTTTAAACTCCACCCTAGGAACTAACCTCACCTCAGAAAACTTAACAGTCTACTTCACTCCTACCGATGCCGACAGCGACCCAGTCAAAAACATCACCGACTGGAAAACCGATGCCAGTTCTAACGAACTCATAACTGACGGCGATATGGAAGCTGTGGGCGTGGTAGATTGGACTGCGGGAGGTGGGGCAAATCTCAAAAAGGCCACTACATCAGTTAAAATAGGTGTAGGCATGTTTGATCCAACATATTATTTTAGTTCATATGATGGCCAGTCTCTTGCTGTTGTTGCTTCTAGTGCTCAATATCCCTCGGCTAGCCAAACTGTTTTAACAGTTGGACGGCGCTACAGGGTAAGGGGTGCGGCCTATGCAATTACAGAAGCTAGCTTACATTGGCCAGACGTACGTCATAATTCTAATGTTTTATGGACCGGTTCGAATTCGGCAACTTGGCAAGAGTTTGATGTTGATTTTGTAGCCGAAGCTACCTCTATTGAATTCAGAGCCGCTGCGTTCCTTACTGGGGAAGCAGGGGTTTTGTTTGATAATGTATCTGTAGAAGAAGTTCAAAGCATCGCAGTCCTCAACATGCCTTTCGAAAGAATCTCCGACTCAGTATTCAACGCCACCAAAGACTACTCTGACTCCAATAACAACGGCTCAGAACAAGGCGGAGTTACTTGGAACGCCACAGGAGGACACGACGGCAAAGGCGCTTTTGAATTTGATGGTGTTGATGATAGAATAACAACCCCCTTCAATCCAATTGATTTGAGTAATGATTTCACTATTACTTTTTGGCAAAAAGGAGATACCGACCATACAGATAAGTTCCTTTCTGCAGATGACGGTGGCACAGATAGGTTTTACATCGATGATAACAGTGGCACATACAGAGTTGCAATAAGTGATTTTACTAATACTACTTCTATTGCTGTAGATGGTAATTGGCATTTTATTAGTGCAACAATTGAAAATGGGAACTCCGGTAAATTTTACATTGACGGTACTTTAGAAACACATTCATTAATAACTTTAGAGTTGCCAGACCGTAATCTGGTTATTGGTTCTAACTCTCTACAAACAGATAGTTATGTCAACGGTACCATCGACGACGTCATGATCTTCAACCGCTCCTTATCGGCTGACCAAATCAACGCCCTTTACAACAACAAATCCTATCTCATCTCCTCAGATGAAACCAATCCCGGAGAACGCTGGATATCCTGCATCACTCCCAACGACGGAGCTCAAGATGGTACTGAAGTCTGCTCCAACCTATTAATCATCCAAACAGCTCCCAACACTGTCCAAGTAGTCCTCAACGCTACTTCACTCAATAATTATTCTGCAGATGATCTAACTTGCTACACCAACATCACCGACGAAGACGAAGATCCAGTTTACGCTAACTACACTTGGTACAAAGATGGCACTCAACAATCAACAGGTCAAAGCCCCACCTTCACTCAAGGAACCACTGATAACATAGCTAATATTTCTTCAACTAGTACTGCTAATGGAGAAAATTGGACTTGTGAAGTACGAGCATACGATGGAGCTGGTTATGAAAGCGATACTACTAATGCTAGTTTAGTAATCATAGCAAAACCCACAACACCAACCACTACCACTGAAACCCCTGCAAGTTATGTTGGTGCTGGCGGAGGCGGAGGCGGATCATTGGGCACTCCAACTTCATTTAGTAAATGGTTTGATTTCATTGAAAAAGGTCAACCCATCACCCTCACCACTCCAGAAATAGCCAGCTTAGAAAAAATTGATTTTGAACTAACTCAAGATTTAGAAAAACAATGGGTAGTTATCAAAAAAATAACTACTCTTCCTGGAGATTTCAATGGAAAGTGGTATGAAATCTTTAACGTCAACACTAATAAAATAACTAACAATCTCCAATCTGCCAAAATCTATTTTAATGTCCAGAGAGAATGGCTCAATAAAAAAGGTTTAGAACGTTTTGATATTGCCTTGTATCGTTGGAGTGGATACTACTGGCAAGAATTACCTGTCAATTTGAGAGACATTGACAATACCAATTTCTATTACACTGCCATCACCCCTAGGTTCAGTTATTTTATTATCGGAGAACGAGAACGAGAAGGCCTCCCTAAATTAAAAGAAATTTTAGAATGGGAAGAACCAACAACAGAATTAGAACTAGGTTACAAACAGTTAGCTATTGATACTTTAACCATTGTAGAGACCATTCTACAACGGGCAACAGATTTAAACATAGAAGTTCCAGAAGCAGAAAAAATAATGTCTCAAGCCCAAGAAGCATATCTGCAAGGTAATTATCATCAAGCATTCACTTTAGCTGAAGAAGCTAGACTATCTATTGAAGAAGTTCTGCCAGTCATCGAACCGGAATCGTTATTAAAGAGGATGTGGAAATCAATTTCCCATTACACCAAAACTATCTTTGATAAAACCAGTAATCTGGCTGGAAAGGCCATTTCAGAACAGAGCAATATTTCCTTTAAAGATTATAGTTTGTACTGGTTAGGTGGCGTTATTGCCTTAATAGTAATCGCCCTAGGGGCACTAATTATCCATCAAGTTAAGAAGAAACCCACTAAAAAGAAAAAAACATTTTCCATTAGTTTTAAAATTAATCACATCAAAAAGAAAATTCAAGCAAAAACCAAATCCAAGAAAAAATCTTCAGAAAATACTAAGAAAGTACTTTCTACAATTATTTTAGTTTTACTGATTTTAACGGTTACCGCAGGAATCTATTTAATCCTCCAAAATTGGGGTTCAGCCATCGCCACCTTTGCTAGCTCTTTATGGCCTTCAATTACCAGCATAGGCAAAACAGTCGTATCCTTCATAATCACCGTCGGAAAAGGAATCTTCAACTTGGGATGGTGGTTAATTCCTATTCTCACTGCCATAGCCATCACCGCTACGGTTATTTATGCCTTAAAAAATAGAAAACACACTACCAGAAAAACTCTTGCCACTATTTTCTCTATCTTAACACTCATCGAAGTCCTCTCTCTTTCTTATTGCCTAAATGATCAAATCATTCCGTTAGGTAGTTTAGTGGGCTCTGTAGTCACCGAAATCGGAAAGAACGCCTCGTCAATCATGAACTGGTTAGCACCCATACTAGCAATATTAATTTTGGGTGGAATGCTGATCTATATCTTCAAGAAAAGAGATAAATCAGAACCCCACGAAAAAAAAGCCAAAGCTTTAACCCGTTTCATCCATCAAGCTAAAAAGAAAGGTCTCAGTAAAAAAGAAATCAAAAAGATGTTAGTAGAAAACGGCTGGCCCCAGAATACTATCAACGACTACCTTAAATAGTTTTAATCTCTTTCAGAAAAATCTCCACCGGTAGTAAACACATATTTCTAAAAGAATCTTCTCCCTGTGCTCCGACATGATCCGTTAACATAATATTCCCCTCAACCAACTTCTCTTTCAACTCAGAGGAATAAACATCTAATCCCACTCCGTCAAATTTCCCACGATTATAATGCCGCAATAAAGCCTCTTCATCTACTACTTCTTCTCGAGACGTATTGATAAAGAAAACTCCTTCCTTCATTTTACTAAAAGCGTCACCACCAATCAACTTAGTAGTATGTTTATTCAACGGCACATGAACAGTCACAATATCAGACCTTAATACTGAATCAAAATCTTTCATTTCCACCTGCAATTCTTTCAAAACTGCTTCTTCCTGTTCAATCACATCAAAAGCCACAACCTTCACACCCAGTCCCAATAATTTCTTGGCCACTAATTTCCCAATAAATCCAAAACCTACAATCCCTACACTCTTACTTTTCAATTCAGGAAATGGTCTCTCCCCTCCCCTAAACAAAGATAACAATAAATAAAGAGTATGCTCTGCCACACTATTGGCATTGCTTCCTGGACAATGAATTAATTTAATTCCTCTTTTCTCCAATTCCCCTAAATCCAGATTGTTCAAACCCACACTACAACTGACTACAAACTTTAAATTGGGCAACCGTCTTAATTCCTCTTTACCCAGTTTAGTAAACGTCCTTAATACTACTGCTTCTGTATCAAAAACACCTTCGCCATTAGAAAACTGTTCATTACCCACCATCTTTAAGTTAGTATGCTCAGCCAACAATTCCTCTGCTTCTAGGTGGAGTTCCCCAATCAATAATGTGTCCATATCGCCTAATCCCAGACGCAGGTATATAAAACTTAAGAAAAAACAAGCCCCTGGAGGGAATTGCACCCTCGATCTACTGCTTTCTTTCTTACAAAAATACGAGGCAGTCGCTCTAGCTACTGAGCCACAGGGGCAGAACCTTACTTAATTGCTTTAAGAATCTCTGCTTTGCTCTTAAATTTCTTTTGACAATCAAAACAGATATGATACTTTTTAGACGTACCTTCTTTTCGCAAGATAGTCCCTTTTAATTTCCCCAAGAACAGTTCAGCAATCTTATTTCCACAAATTGAACATTTTACCATATTGATACTCAGAAAGCCAGCTCCATAATAAAGTTTACGTTTTTAAGTAAAGAAATTCAAAACTTAGGTAAATATTGTGAAAGTTCGGTCGCTTTAACATAAACACTAGTTAGTAATGGGAAACACTCTAAAACCCCATAAAAAAATTTACTAGGTTTTGATAACTTAATCTCTTGTCCTCTTAACATAGATTCTATGTCTTTTTCCATATTAAAAATGAAAATCAACAGATATTAAAATGTTCCCATTATCTAACACTATATTAACCACCAAACAATGACAAATAATAGAAAGATTTAAAAAGAGGAAAGTCAAAATCAATTCAAGATGAGTGAATATAATCCAGACAAAACTGTACAAGATAATTACACTGGTAAAATGAAAGAACCCTCCGAAGATCGTTCTATCATTCAACCAGATGGCAGTAGGGCTTGCTATAATTGGGAGTGCAAGGGAAATGGTTTTAATCACTTACAAAATCCAGAAAAATTAACTTTAGACCATAAAACCAAACAAAAACTTACTGAATTGGGTATTCCTGCTTACGCTACTTCTATTGATGATCTTTTAGAAACTGATGTCTGGCATAAATTATCTCCAGAACAACAAACTCAAGCTTATTTCTTACTTGAAGAAGCCGCCGAAACTTCAGATAATGATGCCATTAATCTGAAGGAATATCTCCCTCGAACCGATGAAATACAACTAACTCATCTAAGACAAATTATTTCCACCACAGTTATAGATCCCAATGCTGATTTTTCGACTCTTCCGCAGAACACTTATTGTAAGGTAGCTAAAGACCAAGATGAAATCGTTGGCTTCATAATCTATGAAGACGAACAAGGAGTTAGACAACTTAGAGAATGCGTTGTTGCTGAAGATTATCGTAGACAAGGAGTAATGTCTCGTTTGATTGGTTCAGTAGAAGATCCCCAATACAAATTGGCTGCTTTGGTCCGTAAGGATCGTAAAGAAGCCTTAGAAGCCTTCATCAAAATGGGTTTTGAATTAGAAGACACTTCCCCATCTGGATATTACGTAATTACCAAAAATTCTTATTTTTGATTGTTATACCAAAAATAATATAAAACCGCTTAATAAATAGAATCCCATGGTCAAGCGAATCGCTATCATTCACCACGACAAATGTCACCCCACAGAATGTGGTAATTATCTCTGTGCTAAACTATGTCCTGTTAATCGTACCGATAAGGAATGTATTACTCCACATCCCATTAGCAATAAAGCCAGAATAGATGAACTTCTTTGTACTGGTTGTGGTATTTGCCCTAAAAGATGCCCTTTCCAAGCCATCGAAATTATTAATCTTCCTGAAGCCCTCAACAAACCACCCATTCATCGTTATGGAGAAAACCAATTCGAACTTTTCTCTCTTCCTTCCCCCATCCTGAATAAAGTAACCGGTTTATTGGGAAGAAATGGTATTGGAAAATCTACTGCGTTTAATATTCTCACTGGAACCATCAAACCGAATTTAGGAGATTACCAAAATCAAGCAGATTTTAAAGAAATCATTGCTCAATTCAAGGGCACCGAACTACAAACCATTCTTAACAAAATCAAAGATCAACAACTGACTCTTTCTTACAAACCTCAGCAAGTTGATTTAATCCCAAAAAAATTCCAAGGCACCGTGGAACAACTATTAAAAAAAGTAGATCAAAAAGGCAAAATCAAAGAAATAGCTAAGGAATTAGAACTTACCCTCATATTGAACTCTCTCATTACTGAAATTTCTGGAGGAGAACTACAACGAGTAGCTATTGCTGCAGCTACACTGAAAGAAGCCAACCTCTATCTT
This sequence comes from Candidatus Woesearchaeota archaeon, assembly GCA_018221085.1. Taxonomy (GTDB): domain Archaea; phylum Nanobdellota; class Nanobdellia; order Woesearchaeales; family GW2011-AR9; genus JAAOXZ01. The sequence goes on along the minus strand of JAAOXZ010000055.1, from coordinate 11,757 downwards.
TACGACGAACCTTCTTCTTACCTTGACATCAAACAAAGAATCAATGTTTCTAAATTTATCCGTTCTTTAGCTAACGAAGAAACTGCCGTTATGGTCGTAGAACACGATTTAATTGTTTTTGATTATATGACAGATCTAATTAACATTATGTATGGACAACCCGCTTGTTATGGGGTTGTTTCCGGACTCAAAAGCACTAGAGAAGGTATTAACACTTTTCTTTCAGGATACCTAAAAGAAGAAAACATTCGTTTCCGTTCTTATCCCATCAAATTTGAAAAAGTTCAATCAAAACAAAAAGAACAATTGATTCCCTTAACTTCTTGGGAAAACATTTCTAAAAAATTAGGTCAATTTAAACTCCAAGCTGAAACGGGAGAGTTATACAAAAACGAAATTGTCGGAATCCTTGGAGAGAACGGTATCGGTAAGACTTCTTTTATTAAAATACTTGCCGGACTCATTAAACCTGATGAAGGAAACATTAACCAGCAGATTAAAGTCGCTTACAAACCACAATATTTAGAAACTGAATCGGATCAAATAGTTGCTGATTTCTTAAAACAAGCTATTCAAAACTACTCCAACCAACTCATCAACCCGCTAGAGTTAGATAAGTTGTTCACTAAAAAACTATCTCAACTTTCCGGAGGAGAATTACAAAAAGTGTCTATTGCTCATTGTCTTTCTCAAGAAGCAGATCTCTTTTTACTGGACGAACCTTCTGCCTATTTAGATGTCGAACAAAGACTCTCCATTTCTAAAGTAATTAAAAACCTTACCGAAGAAAGAGATCTCACTGTCTTAGTTGTGGACCACGATTTAATGTTTTTAGACTATCTCTCAGACAGATTGATTGTTTTCCAAGGAACTCCTGCTAAAAGTGGTTTCTTAAGAGGGCCGTTCCCTATGGAAGAAGGTATGAATTTATTCCTTAGTGGCCTTAACATTAGTTTAAGAAGAGATTCTACTTCCCGCCGACCTAGAATCAATAAATTGGGTTCGGTGAAGGACAGAGAACAGAAAAGAGATAATAGACTCTACTATTCTTAGATTAATTCCACAATTTCTTCCAATCCTTTCTATAATATCTAAAAAATACCACTAAGGCCACAACCACCATTACAGAACTAAACCATTGTCCCATACTAAAACCATACCACAAACTATTCTCTCGGTAAAAATCAACTATTATCCGACCTAACCCTTCAAAAAAAACAAAATTCCAAAAAATAAATCCGCTCCGAAACTCTAATACGCGATCTTTAAAACTTAACCACACTAACCAACCTAAAACTAAAAACCTTTTTCCCGCAGCATACAAAGTCGAAGGATGCCTACACTCGTTATACCCTGGAAACACTACGCACCATTGTCCCGACCAAATTCGACCCACTAATTCTCCGTTGATAAAATTAGTTATTCGACCTAAAGCCAAAGCCAATATTGCTGGTAAAGCTAAAATATCTGCCATCCTTCCTAAATTGATTTTCTTCTTCTTACAATAAAGCCATGCTGCCACTCCAATTCCCACTAAACCTCCATGAAAACTCATTCCTCCGTGCCAAACCATTAATAATTCCCATGGCTGCCGCAAATAAATGCCCGGTTCCCAAAAAATCTCAAACACCCGAGAACCAATTAATACTCCCAACATTAAATAAAAAACAAAATCCCAAATTCCTTCTTTACTTAATTCTAATTTCCCTTTTTTCCGTAGATACAACATCCACCACACCGAAATAAAGAATCCCAACACATAAACTAGGCCATAATATCTAATTTCTAAGAAACCTAACTTCAATAATACTGGATTTAAATTATGCACCCACATACTCTACTCTCAACAACTCTTTCTTATTAAACTTTACTAAATATCTCTTGGCCCACAGAAAACTTTATATATAAATCGACCTCCCTTATGGTTATAATCATTTTAAATTAAAACGAGGGGATTATCATGACTGAAGATAAAGGAAGGAGTTATTCTAAGGAACTTATTGGTAGAACAGTAGTTTCTAAAACAGGAAAGAAATTTGGTGAAGTCGGAGATTTAATTTTTGAATCCAATTCTGGAGAACTGATCCATTTAGCACTTAGAGGTCCAACTTCTTACACCGATAGATTAGAATTAGAAAAATCTAAGGAAGGAGAAATATTAATACCGTTCAGTGCAGTTATTGCCAGCGGCGATTTTGTTGTTGTTTCTGAAGAAGATATTATATAATTTTTTTATTCACTTTCTTTTTGTTTATTTTCTTGTTCTACTCCAAATTCTTCATCTATCTTCTTGACGTATTCTTTAACTCTGCTCAACACCGAATTTAACAAGAAACGTTCTATTTTCTCTTCAAAAATTTCACTTAATTCTCCAAATTCAGTCACACCATATAAATTAGATTTACTTTCAATTAAATATAAATCTTTTAATCTTTTTAACTGACGCCGGATGTTAGAACTAGCTACCCCTAGAATAGGTAACCCCTGCGCTTTCCTAGCTTCAATCACTTTGTTTTTAATTTCTTCAGAATGTAATTCTTCTTTCCCTTTCTTCGCTTTCAACAACACGTGAAACACATCCACTACTACATCTCTGCTATCTCCTGGTTGTAACAAACCCATACTTAAACAGAATTTACGAACTAATTCTCGATCTCCCACCATTGGCTTTTCATACCTACGTAAAGTGATTTCTGATAATGGTGTATCTCGACTTATTTTACTCATTTTCCCACCTCATTTATGTAAAAACCAAAAAGTTAATTTGCCTTTGCTTTTTTTGTCTAATCTAGCAAAATACCTTCTTTCTAGTTGCACAATCTTTCCCTCTTTTAACTCCTCTAAACCTTTTTCCCCGATTCCACTAACAACGCCGCCATCTTCCATAACTACTTCTACCTTCAATTTATCTCCAGATGGCAGCCAATGGATAATCGCTCCTTTATTCTTAGCTCCCCGATAATCTTCATAACTTTCAGAAACAAACTTAAATTCCTCCCCACTAACTTCAAAATTACAACAATCCATCAATCGATGTATCTTTCCTTTCTCTAACAAGTCAAAATCTTTTTTAGCTATGTAAAAATCTTTTCCTGCTTTAAGTTTTCGAACTCCCCTTTTAGGAAAATTAGGATGCAATCCAATCTCTACTGATTTCTTCTTCCCACCCACTAAAGTAATCTTTTTAGGTTCATCAACAAAGAAATACCGATTCGCTTTTGATTCCACTATTTCTCGATTGAAAGCATTAATATTTTTCCAAAACTCTTCCCTACTGACTGTCTTATCATTTAAACTTAAACCGATTTCTAAGGCATACTTTCTAAAAGCTCCTGCTTGATAACCTCTTCGCCGTAACGCCATCAAAGTAGCTAATCGGATATCGTCCCAACCAGTATATTCGCCTTGTTCAATAGACACTTTTGTCTGAGAAGTACTTAATTTCATCCCTTCAAAATTAATTCTGCCCCAATGCTTGTATTCTGGAGCCTTCCAACTTAGATACTCCATAATCAAGGATTCTTTTTTACCATTGTCTGCATGGTCCTTACCATTCAGTACGTGAGTCATACCTAGGTCATGATCATCAATCGCTACTGAGAAAACCATCAATGGCCACACCCGCTGTTCTTTCCCCGTCTTAGGATGCACGTGTTCATTAATTCTCATAATAGAAAAATCTCGCATCGCTGGATTTTTATGTTTAATGTCGGTTTTCAACTTTAATACCGCTTCTCCTTCAGCATACCCATTAAACATTTTAGCATAACGTAATTGGTTTTCTTTCACTTTCAACTTTCGGCAAGGACAAGCCTCTCCTTTGCTTTTCATCACTCTCCATTTGTCAACATCACATTCACAAACGTACGCCTTTCCCAGTCCTACCAATTTCTCTGCAGCATCATAATAAATACCTAAACGAGAACTTTGTACTACTACTTGTGCCACTCCGCCATCAGTCAACCACTTAGCGTCGTCTTCAATCAGTTCATAAGCAGCAGGATAAATATTATCTGGATTAGTATCTTCAATCCGCAGAATTAATTCCCCCGAATACATCTTAGCGTATTCGTAATTCAAAGAAACTCCGTAAGCATGTCCGATGTGCATCGGTCCACTAGGTGACGGAGCAATCCTGACCACCACTTTCCCCTTCGCGGCACCAGGCAATGATTTCAATGGTCCTTCTTCTTTCTTCTCTTTCTTCTCCTTCAACAATTCCGGAGCCAGTTTCCCTAATTTCTTTTTAATTTCTCCTTTGTCTAATTTAGAAACCTCATCTATCGCTTTTTCAATCTCTTTCATCACCGCCGGAACTTTCTTTCTTAATTCTGCTTTCTCTCGCAACACCATTCCTAAAACAAACTTAGAATTTATCTTCCCAAACTTGTGAGCATTCTGTAACACCCACTTTAAAACAATATCTTTCATCAATGCTAAGAATTATTAATTGATTATTAAAGGTTGCGGGTCATTTAAGTTAATTTATAACTACCTTTTTCTTGTTTAATCTTTAATTGTTGATTCGGATAGACAATAATTCCTTTCTTATCGACTATCTCCGCATGTACAATTCTCCTATCGATGTCTTCTCCCCTCATTTTCAATACTTCTATGGCTCTACCTCGAGTACCATCATAATTAACTACATTATACCACACAATAATCCCGTCGGAAAGAAAACTTACTGCCGAACTGGTTTCAGTATAACTTGCTCCTAAATGCGTCGGATGAGAAGTTTCTCTAATCAAGAAAGAAGTGATGTCATGAGATTCAAGGTAACGGAAAAGCTGTTCTATGTATACTCTAAAACGAGCATCTTCTCCACTAAAGGCCGAAGAAATAGAACTTAAAGAATCGATACAAACAATATCTGGTTTAAACTCCTTAGGAATTAAAATAGGTTGAATATCTATCAGTAATTCTCTTTTTGCCTCTGAAAGTAAGGCTTCTACACTCCTAGCCACATCCAAGGAATTAAATTTCTTTATTAGAAGTTTGCCTCCTCTCTCGTGTTTTTCTGGATGCCAGCCGAACGATTTCATGTGGTGACGTAATCTTCTGACTGGTTCTTCAAAAGTCATGTATAAAACTTTTTTCCCTTGCATACAAGCAGCATATGCTAATTGTAAACAGAATAGTGTTTTTCCCGAACCTGGACCGCCTTCCACCAAAACTGCAGCTCCTTCCGGAATACCATTTCTAAATAAATCATCAAAACCTTTAATTCCTACTTTAAACTTTTTTAATTCAGTGTATTTTTCTCTTCTCTCTTCTTGAGTGTGATTTGCGTGATCTTCTTTTGCTCTTCTTTTTTGAATCACATCTTCTACTTTGGTTTCTTTTTCTACAAGGACTTCTTCTTTTTGCTCTTCTTCCACCTTTTCTGTTCCCATATCTACAATTTCCGGAGAAACTGGTGAATCTTCTACAGAAGGTTGATCTTTTTTAACTTCTTTTTTCTTACTCTGCCACCATCGATGTTTCTTCTCTGGATGTTTTTTGCCCGGAGGTTTAAGAAAATCTAACACTTTCTTTTCGTCTTTTAATAATTCTTTTTTGATTTTACTAAATTCTGTTTTACCTTTCTTCACTTCCAATTTTACCTTCTTCTTCAATTGAGGTATTTTTTTAGGAAGAATTTTCTTTTTTTTAATTAGAACGACCGGTTTTTTTAATTTAAGTTTACTTTTCTTCAGAGGCAGCACTAGCTTCTTTACGGGTTTTTTATCAACTTTTTTTAGAACTTTAACTCTTGGTTTTTCTTTGCTTTTTACCTTGGACTTTTTCACCATCGCTTTTTTAGGAGCCGGTTTAGCCCTAACTACTGGCTTCGTAATCTTTTTAATGGGTTTTTTCTTTAATTTGAGTTCTACTTTTTTCTTAGAAGATTTATCTTCTTTGTACTGTTGTGCTTTATTTAAAAGTCCCATTTATTTTACTTTATATTCGCCAAACACCGCCTTAACTTTAGAAAAATTTTTACCCGATGAGAATCTTTGTATCTCTTTTTTAGGTAATTTTGATAGCAAATTGCTTAAAATCTGAAGTGTCGCTTTAACCTTGGGATTTTTCCTTACTGGGCGAGGAGATCTCTTAACTCGCTTTTTCCGGTACTGATCAAACTGCGTAGTTTTCTCCAAAAGTTCTTCACTTAATTTTTGAATTCTTCCTTTCAAACGCAGTGCTTCGTTTTTATTGGTTTTCTTAAGCACACCTTTCTCCATCCTTCTTAAGTTTGCTTCTTTCTTTCTCAAAGAATTCTTTACTTTCATAATCTCAATATTTGCCTTTCTCCGTTCTTCCACTACTTGGATCTGTTTTTGGTAGATTCCTTTTTCTTGTTGAAGCAAGGTTTTTACTTTTTGATGGAAATCTTTTTCGTTTTTGAGCAGTTCTTTCATCCTTTTCTCTTTATCAGTAATTCTAACTGCTTTTTTATTCAATCTATTCTTCTGGGCTTCTAGAATTCTTTGTCGATTAGTTAATTGATCTAAGGATCTTTTTAATTCATCGTCTTTTTGATTCAGATTTTTAGCCAATTCAGAAAGTTTTAGTTTCTTCTTCTCTAATCTTTCTCTCAGAGAACGTAAACTGCTCTCTAATTTACTTGTTTTTCTTTTTTCCCTCAATAAGATTTTCTCTTTGGATCGTAATTGAGACCTTTTTTGATCTACTCTACTCTGCTTGATATTCAATATGTCTTCAAACAATTCTGATTCTTTTTTTTCTAGTTTGAACTTACGGGCTAGGGCTTGTCTTTCTTGGCTTTTGATATGGGCTAGTTTTCTTTTAATGTCCATTACTGATCTTTTGGGAACTTTAGAAAGAGCTCTACGAACTTTAACTACCTTTTTCTTCTGTCCACTAACTCTCTTTTTTTTACTAGCCATTTTTTAACCTCTTTTTTTAGTATATTAATAAATAAACTTATTTAAGCTTTTTCTTTTTCTTTACGTTTTTTCTCTTATTTTTAGCCTTGGTTGTCCTAATTTTCTTTTTTGATTTTCTCTTGATCTTCAATAATAAAAACACCACTACAATTACCAACACTACTGCTGAAAGTAACCATGCCCATATCTTCACTATTTTACTCCCCAACTCACTAAGCATCACTTTTAACCAGCCAATTAACCAACCACCATTCTTCCATAACCAACTTCCCCACAGTAACTTCCAAAAGCCATAAACTACTCCAGCAACCACTAACGCCCCTACAAATATTATTAATCCGTATAGTGCTATTCTACGTACTTTTTGCAGTTTTTCTTCATTCTTGATGACTAGTCTTTCTTTTAGTAACGGAATCTGTCGGTTGATATCTCTCACTAATTCGCCGTATTTCTTTATTCTGATATGGTAATTTTTAGTACTGACTTCTCCGGAACCAAAATATTCTTTCTGTTTCCTAGCGACCAGATTTCTAATGGATATTTTTCTTCTTTCTAAAAAGTTAATTTTTCTGCGGATCAGTATCCGAGAAACTTCATTATGGGCTAAAAACAAAGTCGTACTAATAATGATTAATCCAATCAAGATCTCTTTCCACCACCTCTTTAAAAGACCAGTGAAGGTTCTGGAAGTAGCATCATATATGGCCCTTACTTTTGTTTCAAAGGCCTGCATTTCGGATATTTTATCATATGTTCGATCTACTCTTTCTAAACTTCTTTCGTAACGCTCTTTCGCATGGTCTTCTAACGCCAATTGATAAATTTCCTCGGCAGCAGAAATGTTAATTCCTTCGGTTTTGTTGATATAACTCTCCAGAGCATGCAATTCATCTAAGGATTGGAATGCTAGATCTCGTATCTCGTTTAATTCTTCTACTCTACTTAATACGGCAGAATAATCCTGTCCGGGACTTTCATTTTCTAAAGCCCACCGCGTTTCATAAGCCGTCTGAGCCAAGAACAAAGTATCATTATATCTAATTATTGGAATTCCCACTTCTATCATTTCAGTCATATCTTTCTCTGCCGAAAGCAAGGCGGCTTTAGCTGTAGTGTCGTCATTAATAACATCTGAAACTGCTGCTCCCATAATTCCATCAAATCCTTCCAATGCGAACCAACCGGCTACGCTTAACATTAGTAAAACAATAATTGCTACTCCACCCATAGCAGTTCTTCTTCTGGCCAATTCGTGAGACTTTTTGGTATCTTTTAAAGATATTTCCCGTTCTATACCTTTCAATGAAGATCTATATGATTTTAATTTCTTTGATTTCTTCATTACTCTTTTAGCTTCTAATGCAGCAATCTTCTCTTCTACTTCAGATATTCTTTCAGTATAACTCTTCATCCGATTGTGATAAATCCGGGTTTCCAAAGTGCCAGAATTCATGTATATTTTCTGGGTTTTTTTAATCAGCTCTGTCAACCTTTTATTTTCGTCTTCTAATCTTTTCATCTTATCTTTAAACGTGCCGAATAAGTGGGATTTCAAGGCTTCTTGTTTAATGGTTTCTTTGACAATTTTGCCTAATCTATCTTCGTATTGTACTAGTCCTTCCAGATACTCTTTCATAGTCAATTTTCTATCTTCAAAACATTCTTTTTGCATCACTTTAATCAATCCCAGCACAATACCTTCTTCGTGTTGTAAGGATTTCAATTTCCTGCCGGCCATTTTCCGACGTACAAATAACGAGCCAACATAACCGAACAATGAAAAACCAATTAATCCTCCTCCTGCTCCCAGAGGGTTATTTCGTAAGAATCCCCAAATATTAAGTTTACCTGCCGTTTCCAAAGCATAGGTAGTTCTGGCTTCGTCGGCTCTACTGAAAGCCACTAAATAATCTCCTCTCTCTAAGGCTGATTGTGCTAGTAAAACTAATCTCTCCGTTTCTTTAACATTTAATCCGTCTAGTAATGATTCCGAAACTCTTCCGCCAATATCCTCAATTATTTCTAAGGCGGCAAAAGCACTTTCTTTAATTTCCAATACCGCGTCATAAGTTTCTTTGACTGCTTCGTAATCGTGAGCCGCCAAATAACTTCCTGCCAATTCTTGCATTTCTTCTTCGTGATTGACTATTAAGTTATTTGACCTCATTTCTTCTACCGATTTAACAATTTCGTCAAAATAATAAGTGGCATCTTCTGCGGAAACGATATGGATAATTAATTTGATTAGTCGGCTTTCTTCCATCCGAGTTTTCAAATACCTGCCTGCGGTTCCGGTAATCAACATTGTTAATTCATATTCACCCTCTTCAAAGTATTCTGGGGCCTTGATGCTAATAGTGACATTTTCTTCTTCTCCCTTAGCAATCTCTGAGATTGTTCGAGGTTCAATTTCTAAATACCGTGCCAAGAAACCACTGATACTAACTGAAACATCCAACAAAACCATGTCAAAAGGATTTCCAATAGTTAATTCAAATCCTTCTTCGCTTCCTCGTAGTATTTCATAAGTTTCTTCAGTCTGGAAGATTTGTTCTTTTTGTGCTAAAGTCAAGCTTCCACCTCCCACCGCACTACCTCCCCCCGAACTTCCTCCCGAAGTTACAGTTCCGGGAAGTTGTATTACATCTATTGCACAGTCGGGATCTTGAGCATTACCACACTCCGTGACACAAATGCTGTCTGAAGTATTATAACAAAGCAAGTTTATCGTTGCTGTTGTAGATAAAGTAGTGACGTTATCAGCGTGAACAATTTCGTCTCCACTTTGGTTATATCCATGAGCATAAAGATATACCGTTACATCTCCCGGACTTAAACTAACTATATTTTCAGCAGTAAAATTAACTGCGATATTGTTATATTTTAATGAATTGTTAGAGATATTGGCATAACTCGCCGTATCATTTCCACTGCCTATGGTCCATCCGGAAGGTACACTCCAATTGAAGCTAACATTGTAAGCCGCATTTCCTGCTGAGTCATCCGCCATTAAATTTCTAATATATCCTTCTAAATCAAAACTAGTTACATTCAAGTACACGCTGTTTGGGGAAGAGGTAACGCTTTCATAGAGGTATGGCCCTCCAGTGGTAGAAACCATTGTGGCAGTAGCATTCTGTTGACTTTCGTTGGATCGACTAGTCAGTTCATTTGCTGTTATTACCACATCATCTTGTTGTACTGATGCTAAAAACGTACCGTTAATGGCTATGGATTGATTGGCTCCTGCTGCTATGGTGTACGTAGAAGAAGGTTTGTAATAAGAATTATCAAAATAGACTCTTCCTTCGGTAATATCATAAGTCAGTCTTAACTCTAAATTACAATTATTATCGCTGTAAGCAGCATCTCCAGTGTTATTGATTAGTAAGTTTCCTAATAGTTTATTAGTATCCCATCCTGTTGTCTGTCCCAAAGCTGTTTGGTTAAGGGTCCAAGTACAGTCATATACCGAACTAAAAGTTTGATTTGCTGATTGATTTTCATTTCCGGCAGAATCATTCACCCACACATTAAAAGTATACTCAGCATCAGTGGAGTTGGTGGTGATATTGGCTTGATAAGTATCTCCCCCCACACTATACATGGAAATATTTTTCCACACACTGTCATTATGGTGCTGTAACACAATGGTATCGATCTCTGTCTCACTTTCGGTAATGATGGCATTGAAAGTGATATAGGTACTTGGATCTAAACTTACCGTATCGTTGGGAGTATAACCCACACTCGGTTGCGTGGGGGCAGTCAAATCTACACTAATAGTTTGAACCGTAGTTTGATTCACATTTCCTGCCGTATCATTAATCCAGGCATAGAAAGTATAGTTTCCTTCACTTAAACCAGTTTTAGTACTCCAATAATTAGTCGCATCACTACTGCCAAAGCTTTCGTTAGCTCCATTCCATTCCAACACCACCGTATCAACATTATCTTCAGTAAAACTTACATTAACAAAAATCCAATTTACTGATTTATTCACGGTTCCAGTATCCGAATTACCAGCGTAAGAAATTGCTGGAGAACTATAATCTACCGTAAAATAAATTGTATCTACAGTGCCATTGCCCTTACCGTCATTGGCAATGATAGTCCAATTATGGGCTCCTTCCGAAAGCGAAGTCCAATTATATGTTACATCGGTTCCCGTAGCTACACTAGTAGTGGTATTGATAAGAGTCTCATTACCAAATACCCACACCGTCATGACATCTCCATCACCATCTGTTACGGTACCATTTAATAAAACAAAATTATTTCCCACTACAGAATTATTTGCTGGAGCGTTTAAGACAATTAGAGGTATACTATTACTTGCTAAAGGAAGGTAATCTATTTCATCACCCTCGGAACCATCTTCGGCACTTAAATTATGTGCTACGTCACAAATAAAGTCCCCGTCACTATCCAGGCAGGATTCAGAATAACCAGTACCGGTGGCATTAGCCCAGAAATTTCCACCTATGGTGCCCTTGCCGACAATATTAGTTCCTACTGTTTCAGTGGTATTCCAAATGTTGTCATCGCCTGCGGCATCGTTAACGTTTTTAGTATTATTGAAAAAATTATTATAAGTTATAATTTCCGTTCCTTGAACTACTAACCCCGTAGTACTTCCAGTTATATTATTATTAGTTATATTGCAAGAAATTGAACTCCCGATATATACTCCAAAATTGTTGTCAAATATATTAGAATCATTCAAAAGATTGTCGTTCCCACCAGTAGGATAAACACCAATATCACTGGCACCATTTTGTCCTTCTATGGTCATTCTGTTGAAAATGTTTCTATGACTATTAGACGCCAATTCTAAGCCATTATCTGTGTTTCCACTAATGTT
>JAAOXZ010000006.1 GCA_018221085.1 Candidatus Woesearchaeota archaeon | reverse complement strand
CCTTACAAAGGCGAATCTTACGTTAGAAGACATTCAAATATAAAATACGGTATTGCAAAAATTATCTCCATTGAGTCAATTATTGAATTTCTGGAAAATAATAAGTCTTCTTTATTTGATCAGGGTTACTATCTTGAAAATTTCATTAAAAAGTAAATTCAAGCAAAAAGACTATCCATTGATTGCATAAACTAAAATAAGTATCTTCACATCAAATTCTTTTCAATCTTAATCAATAATCTTTGTATGAAAATTTTACTTTATGTGTTCCTGCCATTATTAATCACTTCATTCTTGTGCCCGCAAAGCGATACCACTATGTATTTTGAGGACTATGATCCGCCGTCATCTCTTGTTGTTCCACAACACCCGTTAAGAAGTGCAAAATACCCTTTTATTGATGTACATAATCATCAATGGAATATGAGCAAAGAAAATTTGGCGGACGTAATTAACGATATGGACAAACTAAATATGGCAGTTATGGTGAATCTAAGCGGCAGAGGTTTTACAAAAGTTGAAACTGAACCTGGAAAATTTAAATATCGAATGAAAGATTCACAATTTCTTAAAGAATCAATTAGAAATGTTAGTGAACAAAACCCGGGCAAATTTATAATTTTTACCAACATAGATTTTTACGGTTTTGGAGAGGAAGGTTGGATTGAACGAACATTAAAAGAATTGGAAGATGATGTAAAAAGTGGGGCCAATGGATTAAAGATATATAAAAATCTTGGGTTAACATTAAAAGATAATAATGGCAATAGAGTTCCCACTGACGATTCACGGCTGGATTCAATCTGGCAAAAATGTGCAGAACTTGGAATACCTGTACTAATCCACACGGGCGAACCATTTCAATTTTGGCAGCCGAAAGATAAAAATAACGAACGATGGCTTGAGCTAAAACAAAAACCAAACAGGTATCGTGACCCAAAGGAATATCCACCATGGGAACAGATTATGGAAGAGCAGCACAACGCTTTCAGAAAAAACAAGAACACAATTTTTATAAATGCTCATCTTGGCTGGCTGGGGAATGATCTTGCCAGACTGGGAAAACTGATGGATGAAATTCCGAACATGTACACAGAAATTGGTGCTGTGCTTGCAGAACTGGGAAGACAACCGCGTTTTGCCCGTGAGTGGTTTATAAAATATCAGGATAGAATTATGTTCGGCAAAGACTCATGGAACCCGGAAGAATATTATGTTTATTTCAGAGTACTCGAAACCGAAGATGAGTACTTTGATTATTATAGAAAAAGACATGCCTTCTGGAAGATGTATGGATTAGGACTGCCTGATGAAGTGCTGAAAAAATTGTATTACAAAAATGCTCTTAAGATAATTCCTGGAATAGATAAAACTTTATTCCCGGACTAATTTATTTTTTTTGCTCTTTCTTCTGCAGTTTTTTCACAAAAAGCTTTAAATGCTTCAAGATTTTTCGTACTTGCTTTTCTAAGCTTGGACATTGCAAACTTTGTCATAATGATAGTAAAAACTTTTTTATAAAACGAAAGATTTTTGTTTATCCTTCCGGGAAAGATCTTAAGCGATAGTATTGTTCCTTTCCCTTCTTCTTTAAGTTTATAATCTGAAATAAAAGAAACACCTATGCTTGCTTCCCCTTGCTCTACATACGAAATCTCTTTTTCTTTAACTTCATTTTGCTGAGTTACAAAATGTATCTCCAGGTCATCAAACACACAGGTGTGTGAAGTGTTAACACGGTTTAACGGCGGAGTGTCTTTTAATTCTTTCAGCCCCGGCACATAATTTAATTTGGCGTCATGGTCAGTAAGTAGTTCATGAACAAGAAGTATAGGAGCATCAATAAAAATAGAGATGTCCGGATTAGCATAATCAAAATCAGATTTTTTTAATTTTGATACATCTGGTATTTCTTTTTTAATTCCGGTTAGAGGAACATATTTAATTTGAACTTCCTTAAAATTATTAAATGATTCTTTATGCTCATG
>JAAOXZ010000054.1 GCA_018221085.1 Candidatus Woesearchaeota archaeon | reverse complement strand
GAATGATAAAATAAATCCTTAGCATTTTCAAACGCCGGCAGATGCTTCTGCTTAGTCGTTTTTAATTCAACAAAATTGCCAGCAAATTCTGCATCTGCTTTTCTTAAACAAGCAAATAATCCTTTTCTTTTTTCCGGATAATCTTCTTTCGGAACAGCATCTAGACTAAAATCTAATTCCCATTCTCCCGAACCAAATCTTACCTGAGAAAAACCATAATCCCGCAATAAAACTAGGGCTAAGATCTTTGCTCCTTCTCCGATCCCACCAACTGTAGAGATATCACCATGTTTTGTTGTTCCCCCCAAATGCAACAGTCTTCTAAAATCATATTGGTTCTGGCCTTCAATCCGGACTACCCGATCTCTTTCCTCTCGAGTAATTTCCACAACCACATTATCCAAAGTTCCCTTATTACTATCAAAAAAATTCTGCAAGGTATCTCTGGCTACTTTTTCTAAAGTCCACTCTACGTCATAAGTCTCCAACACTCCCAAATATCTATACATATACCCGCCTTCATTTAACATGGCCTCTAAATTTAAACTTTTCTTTCTCAACCATTCAAAAACCATAAGAAAACCTTACTTCTTCTTGCTTTTCTCTACTTCCTTAGTTAACTTTAACTTCTTAATCAATTCTTTGTACCGATTCCGAATAGTTACTTCAGTTACTCCGGCTACATCAGCAACTTCTCGCTGCGTTCTTTTTTCGGCATGGATTAAAGAAGAAACATACAAAGCCGCAGCCGCAATTCCAGTCGGTCCACGACCAGAAGTTAATTCAATATCTCGAGCCTGTTCTAAAATTTCTACCGCTCGAGTTTGTGTATCGGCGCTTAAATTCAAAGCTGAGGCAAATCGGGATATATAATCTGCCGGATTGGAAGGTAAAATATTAATCTCCAACTCCCGAGTTATAAATCGGTAAGTTCGACCAATTTCTTTTTTCTCAATACCAGAAGCTTCTCCCATTTCATCTAGAGTTCGAGGAACCTCATGTCGCCTACAAGCTGCATATAATGCTCCGGCTACTACAGATTCCATTGAACGACCCCTAACTAATCCTTTTTGAACTGCTAAAGTATAAATTCTAGCTGCTTCCTCTTCTACATTCTTAGATAACTTCAAGAAAGAACCGACTCTTTTCAATTCCGCTAAAGCCACTTTCAGATTTCTTTCAATAGCAGTTGAAATCCGGTAATGCCATTTTCTTAATCTAAAGAACTTATTTTTGTCTTTTTCTGAACCTAATTTATAAAAATCAGCAGTAGTACCTACTTCAGTACCTAATCCTTGATCAAATTGAGTATAAGTTGAGGGGGCACCAGTTCTTCTCCTGCTTCCACCACGATCATCTTCAAAATCTCTCCATTCTTGAGAAAAGTCCACCATCTTATCTTCTATTACTAAACCGCAGCTTTTACACAAAGTCTCTCCCTTTTCTTCATCTCTGAAGATAGTTGTGCTTCCACATTCCGGGCACTCTTTGATAGATTTTCTCATTTTTTATTTTAGAAAACACGTCTTTTTTATCTACTCCTAAATAGAAAGAGGTTATTTATAAATCTTTCGTTTTTAAACAAAAAATCTTTAAAAGTTTTTCTAAAACTTTATAAGTTAATTACACATTCTCAACCCATGAGAAAAAAAGGGGCCATCGGTTTATCAGTTAATATGCTGGTCATTATTATCATTTCTTTAGTTATCTTCGGTGGAGCCATGGCGTTGTTATTCAACCTAGTAGAAGGAGCAGAAGATGCCAAAGCTACCTTAGATCAAAAAACCGATGCGGAACTAAGGAGATTATTAGAAATTGAAAGTAAAAAAGTTGCCTTACCATTACATACTGCCTATCTTTACGCCGGAGATTTCCATACTTTTGGTCTAGGAATATTAAACATTGAGGAAGAACAAAATTTTGACATTACTATCACCCCTCACAAAGCCTTCGATCCAGAAGAAAACGATATCACCTTTAATCCAGAAGAGTTACAAACTTGGTTATTATTCAAAGCGGGACCTTACATTATCAAATCTAACGAATACCAAACGATCCCTATTGGCGTAGAAGTTCCCAAAGGTACCGCCAAAGGAACTTATATTTTCAATGTGGATGTCCTTGCTGAAGGAATTAAATACGACACCGTTAAAAAATTCTATGTTGTGGTTAAGTAAACATCTGCTTTAACACTTTCAGTGGATTCTTAGCCTTGACAATCTTATGAGCCACTAACACTCCACTAGCACCCAATTCCAAAGCCTTCAAAACATCTTTCTTAGAATGAATTCCCGCACCAACCAATAACTTACTCCCAACTAACTTCACTGCCTTACTAATCACCTTAGGATTACTAGAAGTTACTGACTTATTGCCACCAACCAATTTCTTAGGCTCGTAAGCAATATAATCTGGATTGAATCGCAACACCTTCTTCATCATTCCTAATCCAGAAGCACACACAATAGAAATCAATCCTAATTTTTTACACGCCCTAACTCGCTCCCCAATCTCCTGCACACTAATCCGCTTCTCAGAATGATTCAATAAAGTCCCTCTACATCCAACTTTCTTCACCATCCCCAAAGAAATACTTCCAGTAGAAGCACCAAAACCAAGATTATCAACATGCTGAGCCAACACCGGAACCCGAACATTCTTACAAACCAAACTCAAATCAATTAAAGAAGGAGCCACCATCAAACGATACCGAGACCTAAACCCACTAATCACCTTAGCCAACTTCAAACCCGCACCATAATTCTTAAAATTAACCAACACCAACGGCTTCACTTTTTCACCTTAAACTTGGCATCAATATACGTTTTCTTTTTCCGCCGTTTCTTTTTCCGCTTAAACAAACGAAAAATTAAATTAAAAATAAACAACAAAATAATCACCGGCAATAAAATAATCGAAACCGATAACAACAAAGACAACAACACCACTACTCCCACCAATACTACAATCCCCACAATCCACGCTTTAATCCCACTAATCTTTTTTAGCATACCTCAAATAAATACCCCCCAGTATAAAAACACTTGCTAAGATTAAACTTAAATAAACTATCTTTTTAATCGCCGAAATAAAAAAAGTCAAAGGAAAGGTTTGAATCAAAAAACTATCCTGAGAAAAAATCCAATTTCCCCCCGGAAACAACACCTTATGAAAAATATCAAACAATAAATTAAAATCAAAGAAAACAAATAATAACGTTAAACCTACCCAACCTGCCGTAGCTATTCCTCCATAAAATAATAACTTCTTGGCTCCGCCGTAGTTATACGTCAAAATCAAAGTACAAATTAATAACAAAGAATAAAACAAATAATCTACTCCCCTCAAAACACCTTGAACATCTTCTAAATGAGACGCTTCCAAATCCGACATCTCCGCAGTTAACTTTCCTTTATCCTCCAAAAAATTAACTACTTCTCTTTGTTCTACATTATAATCAGTAAAATTAAACACTACCTTATAAGAAAATAGAATTAAAAAAAACGGCACTAGTACTATGAAAACAAACATCAATACTCTTTTTTTGTTCATTAAGTAAGATAAATAAAATGACTATAAAAATATATCTTAAAACTAGGGTCTTAAAACAACTACTTCTATTCCTTCTTCTTTAAATTCATCGATAGTTCCTTCTTCCAAAACATCATATCTAATCACGTGGTTATCTACACCTTCATTAACACATTCTCGTTCTAAACCAAAATAACTTTCTGGAATTGACAAGGTAAACACTTTTTTTACTTTTTTTTCTTGAAGTACTTCTATTATCTCCTCAAAATGTGGGGCTCCTCTATCACCAACTCCCAATATCCTCACCAATTCATTACCAATTTTTTGATAAACGGAATAACCATTATCCATACCGATAATTTCATATGCCCAAGAATCATAAGTATCAAAAACAAAATAATCCGACTCCCTAGCAATAGCATTAGCTTTCTCAAAAAAGGCCAGTGTTTCTTCTAAAGAACCTTCAAATTGAGAACTAAACACTCTCTCCTCCCGCAATCCCTTCAAAAATTTAATTCCTTGATTATACAATTCGGGGTCAGTAGTAAAATGCGTTGCTAATTCCTCGGGTTTACAATCAAATATATTCATTTCGACGACCAATACAAAATAAGTATAAAAAATAAAAACTTATCTATTTACATCCCGGACACTCAGAACAGTCACTACATTCGGAGTCATCTTTACCTTCTCCGTCTTCCTTCTGAGATTCCTGTTTATCCTTTTCATCTTCCGGTTCATTGACGCCCACTATCTTTACAGTAAACTCCAATTCTTTACCAGCTAAAGGATGATTGATATCAATAGTTACTTTATCATCAGTTACTTTAGTAATTCTAGCCGGAATTTGCTGACCAGTAGGTGCTTTCATCATTAACATCATTCCTTCTTGAGGTTCTGGCTTGTCCGGTAACTTATCGCGAGGAATTTCTTGGACTAACTCTTTCCGAGTTGGACCATAACTATCTTCTACAGAAAGTTTGAAAGTTTTTTCTTCGCCTTTAGTCATTCCTTCCACTGCTTTTTCAAAACCAGGAATTACTTGTTTAGCTCCTACTTCAAAAGTTAAAGGTGCTTTTCCTTCAGAAGTATCAAACACCGTACCATCTTCTAATTTACCAGTGTATTCTATTTTTACTTTATCTCCATTCTTAATTTTATCTGTCATTGTAATATCCTCCGTATCTATTTATACCCAAAAAAACACTTATTTATAATATTTTCTTAAAAATTCACTTAGAAAACGCTTTTTTCAACAAATCAGAGATAACCTTCCCCGAAGCTTTCCCGTTTAACTTCTTCATACACATCCCCATCAAAGCGCCGAAAGGGGCATTTTTATTAGCAGAAACAATCCGCTCAACTTCTTTCTCCAAATCCACCGAAGAAAGCGATTCATATTTTTTAATATCAAATACTCCTTTAGCCATATCCATCAGTACATCTAACACAATGTCCTTACTAATCTTCTCCGAGGACAAATGGGAAAACAATTCTTTAAAATGTTCATCCACCAGCCCCCCAACATCCACATCATACTTTCTTTTCAACTCTCTCAACATCGAAGTTAAGGTCTCGGCAATAAACGCCACTTTGATTTTAGGATACTTCTTAGCCAGTTCCTCAAACAATTCTCCTCGTTCCTTCACTACTAATTCAGCTAAATCTTTACTCAATCCCAATTTCATAAACCGCTTTACTTTATCTGAAATCAATTCTGGCACTTCCACTCCTCGAAGACTCAACGAAACCAGAGGAATATCTGTTTCTGGATACATTCGTGCCGAACCAGGTAAGGGACGTAGATACTTAGAGGAAAAATCTGGTTTCACATTACGTACGTGAGGTTCTTCTTTTCCCTTAGTCTTAATCTGCCTTTTCACTTCCGTCTCAATATATCTAGTCATTAATCTTAAATCTTGTACTCCTTTCATCTCCACCCGCGAATGACCTTTAATTGAAACATTAACATCTTGCCTAATAGTCCCAATTCCTCGTCGCACTTTCCCCGTAGAACGAAGCAGCATCCCAATAGCTTCGGCAGTTTCTTTAACTTCTTCCGGAGTTTTCATATCGGGGGCCGTAACTATTTCTAACAACGGAGTTCCCAATCGATCTAAGCGATAAGTAACCGAAGTAGAATCTTCTTTCACCCGACGAGCCGCATCCTCTTCTAAAATCAAATAATTAATACCTACTTTCCTCCCCTTAACTTTTATCCAACCATTCCTACCAATTAATACAGTTCTTTGAAAAGCAGAAGTATTGCTACCATCTACCACCGTCTTCCGCATCACTTGAGCTTGCTTGGGAATATCACAGTGCATCATCTTACTAACTGTCATCGCAATTTCTAACGCTTGAGGATTAATGGGGTGTGGAGGTTCCTCGTCTAATTCTACTAAACAAGTAGTATCTTCATATCCTTGATAAACAAAATGTTTACCTTTTAATTGTTCATAAAAAGCCGCTACATCAATCTCCCCGCGTTCACCGGCCACGGCTCGCAACTCCCTTTGAACCTCAAAATCCGGTTTATCATCTCGTAACCCACTAGGACAATCACAAAACAATTTAGCAGTATCTAATTGTTGATGTATTTCTAATCCCGATTTAAAACCTAATTTATGGTGACTCATTTCTTAAAGTAAAGCAATTCCCTTTAAAATGTTTTCCGTTAAGATGACCCTCAGAAATATGTCGTTGCTCAGGCCATTCCAGACTTAATTCTGTGTTAATTTATTCTAATTCTCATAAATACTTTCCATTTCTTTAGAAGTTGTGGCTTGTTCTGGATTTTTATCGTCCCTAAACTGAATGAATCTAGGAAAGCGTATCGCCAATCCCTTACCATCTTTAACTGCACAAATATGTATTGGTGACCTAGTTATTTCCGCTCCCAAAACCTCCACCACCACCTGCGGTTCAAACCATACCTCGGGTGCCATTTCTTTTTTAACTTTGACTCGAGCTGGCTGACGATCCATTTTATATTTCCCCAACCGCTGTGGCAATTCCCCTAACACTGCATCAGTAAAACCAGTTCCGCACTTAGTCACACTTTCAAAAACATCTTCTTTTTTATTATAGGCAGCTAACAACAAGGCCCCATATACTCCGGCCCGCCTTCCTTTTCCTAAAAAAGCCCCAATTACTACCAAATCAAAAGTATCCTGCATTTCTTGGACATATTCTTTCTTCCATTTAATCCACAACCAACCTCGAGTCCCTGGTTTATAAATTGATTCTGGGGCAGTAGACTTAGCAATTATTCCTTCATAGCCTTGTTGTAAGGACTCGTTAAAAAACTTCTCAACCTCATCTACATCCTCCGTCACAATCGTCTTAGTCAATGTTAAATGTTCGCCTTTCTTAACAATTTTTTCTAAGGCTGTCATCCGCTCCAAATAAGGTTTATCCAGATAAGACTTCCCATTTAAATATAATAAATCAAATAAAAATAAACACACCGGAATTTTAGCAACATATTCTTCTACGTCATGCTTTCTACGACGGCGCATTAAAACTTGAAAAGGCAACGCTTTTCCCTCCTCGCTAATCGCTACTACTTCCCCTTCTACAATAAAATCTTTCCCTTTCACTTGTTTCTGCAAATATTCTACTACATCTGGAAACTGCAACGTAACTTCTTCCATTCGACGGGAAAATAAAGTAATCTCACCATTAACTTTGTGCACTTGTAACCGCTCTCCGTCATACTTTTCATCAACGGCAATTTTTCCTGGAATTTTATCCGCAATCTCGGCTATCTTGCCCACTCTCTGACACAGCATCATCTTAATCGGCCTTCCCACTTTCACCTCAATCTTTTTTACTCCTTTCAAACCTTTCTTAGCTAGAGTTTCCGCAATAATTCCTACATCCGGACAAAAATTATATGCTCGTTCCAAAATAGCTTTGTTCTTTTTTTCCCCAGTAAAGGCAATAGCTAAGCTATCTAGCACCGTCATGTCTCCCACACCCATCCGTAAAGTTCCCAGAGCGATTCGTACCAAATACTTCGCCCCCCCCGAAGATACTTTTTGCAACATCGCAGCTAAAGTATTAATCTTCATATCTTGTGAACCCGATCCTGACGCTTCAGCAATTTTATGTAAACCGGAAAAAAGATCGTGAATAGTTAATTTTCCTACAGGCACTAAAGTTATTGGTTTTTTCTTCAACAATTTCTCCGCCACTAAACCGGCATCACCCATCTCTCCCAGAGTTTGTTTTACTTTAGAAGAATCTACTCCTCCCGCCAAAGAGACTGCTTTCAAAGCTATTTTTTCTGCCATGCCCAGAACTACACTTTCGTATTCCGAAGCCAGTCTCCCCAAAGTTAAATAAGACACAATGGCAATATCTTCTTCCGGAACTTCTTTAAAAAAATCAGAAAGTATTTCCCTCATCTTATTGCCGGAGGCAGTATTTTCTAACTCTTCATAAACATCAACTAGCTTTTGAAAATCCATAATTTCAGAAAGTCCACTTATTATTTAAAGTTTGTCTAAGAAGGACCGAAACCCTTTATTTTTTACTTTCTGAATCGGTGGGTCCTTTTTCTCCCAAACTCTTCAGATAAAAACCTAACCCTGGCACTTTGTTTTTCAAATCTGGTTTTCCCCACATGTATTCACCAAAAATACTTTCTGCACCATTACAAACACTTAACACATCAAAAGGCGAAAAACCTTCGGAGTTCTTTGCTAGTTCTTCTACTGCTTCCACTGGAAGATGCATTGCGTAATGGTGATATATTGCCACTAAATCTTCATAGGAAGGTAAGAGAAATTTTATTTCCTCTTTAAATCGTCTCACTAAAGCTCCATCTAAATGTTCGGGTTTATTGGTGGCCCCAATTACCACTAATCCTTCTCCCATCTTTATCTTTGCCGTATTGTCCATCAATACCGCCATTACTCGTCGAGATTCTTCATGCGAACCGGAATTATCTCGATTACTAGAAACACAATCTAATTCATCAAGTAAAAGCACACAATTTTTTACTTTCCTTATTTTATCAAATATTCTTCCAAGATTTTTTGATGATTCTCCATACCATTTGGTAAAAATAGAACTCATGGGTACTTCAAAAAAGTTATAACCTAATTTATTAGCCACTACTCTTGCCATATCAGTTTTCCCCACCCCGTAAGAACCACTAAATAAATAACAGTTATATGTTGATTGTGACGGATTCTTTCGAGTCTTTTTTTGTAATTCTTGGAAAAAATCACCCTGTAAATTGGGTCTAATAATTCGATTTATTATTTCTTGTTTAGTTTTTTCATAACCAGCTAAACTATTCCAGCCATGTGCCGATAAATCTCCATCAAACAGCACCCCCAATTTAGTTACTTGCTCAATACAAGATTGTTCATCTTGCTCTGCACTCTCAGACTGAAACAATGTCTTGTATAATCCATCCATATTAAACTCCAAATCTCTCTCCGTCAAATAATCTGCAGTAAAATTAACCGTTACATGTGAATCCATTCTTCTATTTCCAGAATCACTTAGCAGCATGGCACTATCCTTATAACTTACTGCTATTCGAACTTCTCTGATAGTTTCCCCTTCGGAATCAGTTTCAAAATGAGTAAAACAATATCGATCCACGAACTCATGAACTTGTTTATCATCCCAAGCACCATCTTCGGGATATTGTTCATTAAACGCATCAAATACATCTAAAATTGTCCCTCTGTTTAAACTTGCTGACTCCACCATATGATCAATAGAAACCGGTTTTGTTTTTTTATTAAACTTTACCGGATGAACTCTGACATGTTCGGGAGTAATTTTCTGAACTTCAGTTACAAATTCACTTATTGTTCTTTTCGCATCATAAAAATCAACTTCGGGTTCCATGTTCTCAAAGATATTTAGTAATTTAAATGTTTAAAAACTTTTGCTTGGGTTTATCTCACAAAAACATTTATAAAAACAAAAAATATACTAAATCTAGAAAAAGAGGTACTTAAATGATTGAATTAGCTATTCTAAAAAACTTCCTAATCGCCCTAGCCTTAGGAGCATTAATGGGTTTGGAAAGGGAATACGCCCAATATAAAAAGAAATTAGAAGGAGGCTTTGTTGGTATCAGAACCTTGCCGTTAATTGCATTATTTGGTGCCTTGTCTGCTTATCTAAGTCAATCTATCGCTCCAGGAATTATAGTTGCCGGATTTTTAGCTCTAGCCGCATTAATTACTGTAGCCTATCTTTTAAGTTCAACTAAAGTAAAAAAATTTGGTCTCACTTCTAGTCTAGCTGCTTTTATTGCTTTTTTTGTTGGATCTTTGTGTATTTACGAACAATTTATTCTAGCCACCGTGATTGCTGTGGGCGTCACCATTCTTCTTTATGCCCGTACTTTCTTACATCATTTTGCTAAAAAAATAAAAAAACAAGAATTGGTTGATACTTTAAAATTTGCTGTTATCGCTTTTGTCATCTTACCTTTCCTTCCCAATCAAGGATATGGGCCTCACGAAATATTCAATCCGTTTATTATTTGGTTAATGGTAGTTTTTATCTCGGGAATTTCCTTTGTAGGGTATATCCTCATGAGGTGGTTTGGTAAAAAAGGTATCGCGTTAGCGGGCATTTTTGGCGGTTTAGTAAGCAGTACTGCCGTCACCACTAGTTTTGCTGCCCGAAGTAAAAAAGAAACCAAAATCGTCTATGCTTTGGTTTTAGGTGTCATTTTAGCCAACGCCATCATGTTTTTTAGGATTTTAATTGTCGTTTTTGCTCTTAATCGCAACCTGATATCCAAACTACTCTTACCAATGGGTCTTTTAGCTCTTATTTCTCTCGGTTTCGCTTATTTATTATTAAAAAAAGCCAAACAAGTTAAAAGTCACAAACTTCAGCTTTCTTCCCCATTTACCTTAGGACCTGCCTTGAAATTTGGAGTTTTCTTCGCTGTCATTCTAGCCTTAGTAAAAATTGCTGAGATCTATTTCTCCTCCAAAGGAGTTTATGTCGTTAGCCTCATTTCTGGCTTTGCTGATGTTGATGCTATTACTATTTCCTTATCACAATTAGCTAAAAAAAGTCTTGCCGAGAATATTGCTAGAAATGGTATTGTTTTAGCCGCCCTGACCAATGTTGCCGTTAAGGGAGGCATTGCTTACTTCTTTGGCTCCAAAAAATTCGGCAGAATTATCTTAGGATTATTCTTAGCCCTCATCTTAGTTGGTGTTGGAACTCTCTTCTTATTTTAACTACACCACAATAACTTAATAAGAAATAACGCCAGGAATATCTTCGTCCTCTTCTGGTTCTTCCTGCTCTTCTACTTTTTTCGGCTCACTAAGTATACCTAAATCAAAACCAGCAGCACTCTCATCTTCTTTATCGCTCTCTCCCGCCTCACTTCCACCGCCTCCAAACATACTAGCGAAGGCATCACCAGAATTAACTTTATCAGAATTAACTTCTTCGGAACTAGAAGAGAATATATCGTCTTTTTTAATCACTCCGACACTACTCGTACCGACTAAATTAGAAAGCAATTGAATCGCCCGTTTAATCTCTTCCTTAGAATCTTCCTTAGTATCAATAGTGATTTTCATAGCAAATAGTAAATCTTATTTGTTTATAACCCTTTCTGTCAAAAATAAAAATGAAAAATAAAAAAAATAAATCTCAGAAACTTAGTTCCTGAGGGCCTAGAGATTTAAAAAATCTCAAGGCAGGAAATATTTATTTCTTCTTTCTGAACCACACTAACCATACAACTACCGCTATTAGTACTACTCCAAGCAATACCCATAACCAAGTCATACTAGTTGCTGGTGCGACTACTTCTTCCGGAGTTACTATTTCTGGTTCATCCACTACTTCTCCAATCACTTCCTCGACTGCGTCTACTGGTTCGGCCCCTACTTTTTCTCCGATTGCGAAGTAACTAAAGCCAGGTGTTTCTGAGGTATAGTGAATATATACTCCATCATCAAGATTAAATGCAGTTTCTAATTCCTTCCATTTCTCATCTGCAAACCTTAACATCACTATATTATCCCTACCAACCTTATTCTCTATCAACCAAGACTTAGCAACTTTAAATTTGACCTGAACCACATCTTTCATTGCTTTCTCAATGTTACTTTGGACCATCTTAATCTTCTTGTAAACATTGTCGGGAGTTCCAACTGAAGCCGGGAAATTATCTACTTTTTCCACTTTAATCCAAGCCCCATATGTAGTGTCTTTCATTTCCACATTTATTTGAGTGACTCCAATTTCTCCATTATCTACATCGATAGTTGCTGTTTCTCCAGCATTAAGTGAAGACCAGGTTTTTTGTGCAAACTGTCCAGTTGTTCCAATACTAGATCCTCCACCAGAACCACCAGCACCTCCGCCTCCAGGAACACTATTAGTAGTTACTGTTAACGTAGCAGAAGTTCTTGAATTAAGCGCCCTATCCTTACAAGTAACTTGATAGTCATACGGAGTACTTGAACTTAAACCGCCATCGGTCAATGTCCAACTAGCTCCGCTTCCAGTAATAGTTGCAGTAGCATCGCTAGTCGTACAACTGTATACATCTGTGCTAGTAGCAATTGCTATCGTCAATGAATTAGAAGTCTTACTAAATTCGCTCAATAGTACTGAAGAAGGCGCGATGGTATCTACATTCAAAACAAAATGTCCATCATTAACTGCCGTTATCTGACTGCCATTCCAACTACAGTTCATTGTCCAATTCATAGCCCAAGCGTTAGTAAACGTTAAATTTTCGTTATGCATAGTTACTGTCTCTGAAGAACCTACTGTGAAATTCTTATCGATTCCCATCATCCATCCAGTAGTATTATTAGTCATCCACAAAGTACACTCCGTCTTATTATTTGCTCCTGCAGTTTGCGAATCATTCAACAACACACTATTGATATCAAAAATAAATGAAGTACCATTGATAGCAGTAGCACTTGTCCAAGAATTATCTCCTGGAGCAGAAACACTAACAGTTATCACCTCTAACCTATGTGAATCATTAATGGCCAGTAATGAAGTTCCAACATTACCTGCTAAATCAGTACAATTCACATACCACTTATTAACTCCGCTGCTTAACTGAGAGCTAGTCAAGGTAGTAAGTGTATCGTTGTAAGCAGTAGCATTACTAGCTACTTCTACTTCATCCGCATAAACATTACAAGTAGCATTTTCTGAAACTTCATCGGTGAAATTAAAAGTAAACGTCGGAGTATCATCATCGGTCCACGTCCAATTGTTAGGAGTAAAAACATCTGTATTGCTACTACTAAGTACTGGTGGACTATCATCTGCAATCAAAGTTCTATCTGCAGAACTAATATCTGTACCATTCATAGTACAATTAATTCTCCAACTCAAAGTACCATTTGGTAAAGCTACACTATTGTTAATAATGGTTGAAGTACCACTTAAAGTAGAAGTATTCGTTCCAAAGGAAGCATCAATAGTACTATTATCTATTAATAATGCACAACTTATATCTTTACTACCTGCAAGAGTAGAAGTAAAACTAAATGTAAAATCAAGAGTTTGTGCAGTGAAATTGCTTTGACCTAATTGATCAACTGGTGCAGTTACAGTTATGGGGTCCATTATCTCAACACTATAATTATCTGAAGAAAGTGCATCAGTGAGATTAGTAAGAGAACAATTTATTCCCCAATTGTGTACTCCAGAAGGTAAAGTTTTAGTAGAAGTTATATTACTTAGTGCAGAAATAGTTGTATTTGAAACGCCGGTCATAGTATCCAAAACGGTGCCATTGTCTAACAATAACTGGCAGGTAGCATTATCCCCGTCACTATAAGTGAAACTGAAAGTCGGAGTAGTATCTGTTGTCCACGTGGAATTAGATGTATTTAACGTAACACCCAGATCCATTTGTAAGTCTAACTCATCTCCTCCAAAAACAAACACGGTAAAAATCGCCATCAAACCTACTATAAATAAAGCATATAAAACATTCTTTTTTTCCATCCTTAAACACCTCTTTAAACTTCTTTTTTATTTTGAATTTTAATTGTTTCTATGAGATAAACAAAAATAGTTTATAAATGTTTCTTTTTCTAGAAGATAGTTCTATACTATAGAACACTTTTTACTCACTGAACTTTTTCAACAACCTTTCTGCTTCAGAAATCTGTCGAGGGTAACTCACTGGAATCCAAAAACCTTCCACTTCTACATAATTCATCTCTCCTCGTTTCGCTAATTCCTTAATGGCATCTGTAATTTCATACTCTCCTCTTTCTGATTTTTTCAACTGTTTCAAAATTTCAAAAACTCCTAAACTGAAACAGTACATTCCCGCATTAACCAAACCGGCACCGAAATCTATTGGTTTTTCAATAACATCCAACACTTTTCCTCCTTCGCCCAACACCACCCCATAATTAGAAACGTCATCTTTCTTTTCAACTAAAATACCATTGGGGTACTGAGAAACATTTTCCATATCTTTCCTAGAATAAAGATCATCACCATTCAACATCAAAAACTTCCCAGTTATATTGCTCTCTGTTTGTAATAAAGCATGTCCAGTTCCCAATTGCTTTTCCTGAACTACATATTTTATCCTCATTCCTTTATAATCTTCACCCAATCGCTCCATAATCTGTTCTTTCAAATAACCCACTACAATAATCACTTCATCCACTAAACCAGCCATTTGATCTAAATTATGTTCTAATAAAGACTTCCCTGCCACTTCAATTAACGGCTTAGGTCTGTCTTTAGTTAGTGGAAGCATTCGTGTTCCTTTCCCCGCTGCCAATATTACTGCTTGCATTTAACTTCAAAAATCCCTCCGAAATTCTAAACCATGATTCTTAAAACCCAATCTTTGATAAAGTGCATGTACTTTCGGCCGGGAATGTCGACTAGTACAAATTAATTTATAACATCTCTCCCTAGCTACTTTAAAAATAGCTTCTACCAATTGAGTACCTAATCCTTGACCTCGATACTCTTCCTCGACAAAAACATCTTCTACTAATCCAAAAGGTCTTTCATGCAAATCATTATGCATCATAAATAAATGCGCCCGAGCAACTTGTTTCCCGTCTTTTTCGATAACAAATTTTATTCCTGAAGCATTAATCTCTTCTTGTTTTATTTCCATATTATGCACCTATTTCTATTTTAATTTGGTCTGCAATTTCTCGTGCATAACCATTAATTATATTTTCTTCTTTACCTTCTACCATTACTCTTAATAAATTTTGTGTTCCAGAATATCTAACTAGAACTCTACCTTCCTCCTTCAATCCTTCCTCTGCTTCTTTAATCTTCAAACTAACCCCTTCCATCTCATTCAATTCTTTCTTCTCTTTAACTTCTACGTTAATCAATATCTGGGGGTATTTTTTCATTACCAAACTTAACTCAGATAATGTTTTTCCTTTCTCTTTCATTATTTTTAAAATCTGTAATGCTGAAAGGATTCCATCACCAGTACCGACATGATTAGAAAAAATAATATGTCCCGATTGTTCTCCACCCAATACGCAACCACTTTTCAGCATCTCTTCCACGACATACTTATCTCCCACTTGGGTTTTAATTAATTTTACGCCTTGCTGTGCCAAACCTTTTTCCAAACCCATATTAGACATTACTGTACCCACCACCAAATTATTACCTAATTCGTTTTTCTCTTTAAGATAAGTACCAGCAATAGCCAAAATTATATCACCGTCGATTACTCTGCCCATTTCATCTAATAAAATTACTCTATCTGCATCGCCATCTAAGGTTATGCCAATATCTGCTTTTTCTCTTAAAACTGTTCCCCCTAACAATTCTGGATGAACTGCCCCACAATTTTCATTGATATTTTTCCCATCTGGTGAGTTATTTACTGCCACCACTTCTGCTCCCAATTCAGAAAAAACTCGAGGTGCTATTCGGTATGCTGCTCCGTTAGCACAATCTAAAACAATTTTCAACCCCCCTAACATCGAAGACGTACTTTTCAAAAAATCCAAATAATTATCTTTTTCATCCCTTATTCGATAAACCTTGCCTCCTTCCAAAACGTCTCCAGAATCATCTTCAAAAAATAATCTTTCAATTTCTAATTCTGCCTCACCATCCAATTTCAATCCATTCTTATCAAAAAATTTAATCCCATTATCTTGGTAGGGGTTATGGGAAGCGGAAATCACTACTCCAAAATCCATCTTCATTTTTTTAGTTAAATAAGAAATTCCTGGAGTAGTAATGATATCTAATAAATAAACGTCCACCCCTAAAGAAACCAATCCTCGCACTAAAGACTCTTCAATTGCTTTCCCACTCTCTCGGGTATCTCGACCAATCAAACATTTCTTTCCAAAAAAAGTTCCGGCAGCCTTACCTAATTTAAACATAGTATCTAAATCAATAGGATATTTTCCAAATTCTCCCCGTATACCATCAGTACCAAATAGTTTTCTCATTATTTCACCGTCACCGATTTAGCCAAATTTCTTGGTTTATCTGGATCAATTCCCCTCGCTACCGATAAATAATACGCTAGCAACTGAATGGGAACTATATTAACAATCGGACTAGCAATTCCGACGTCGGGAACCTTAATCCAATAGTCAAAAATTTCATTGTTTTCTGGAGAGACACCAATAATGTATCCTCCCCTAGATTTAATTTCCATGGCATTACTTAACATATCTGCTTTAGTTTCGTCGTTAGCCACCAGAGCAATACACGGCATTCCTTGACTAATTAAAGCAATGGGTCCGTGTTTTAATTCTCCGCCAGCAAACCCTTCCGCATGGATATAACTAACTTCTTGAATTTTAATAGCTGCTTCTAGGGCCATAGCATAATTGATTCCCCGACCGATAATATAAATATCTGACGATCCCTTAATCTGTTCTGCTAGTTCTTTCAAAGAACTCAAATAATTCTCACCTAACATTTCCCCTACTTTATCACTGACTTCATTTAAGTGTTTCATTCCTTCATCATATCTTCCCGCCGAAGCATAAGCTAATAAAATCATCAAAGCTAATTGAGAAGTGGTGGCTTTGGTAGAGGCTACTGCTATTTCCGGACCATTATTCAATAATAATGAATATTCTGACTGTCGCATCACCGAACTCCCCATTACATTCACTAAAGAAATCACTTTGCCATGTTTGTCTTTAACCGTCTCTATGGCTTCTAAAGTATCTGCTGTTTCTCCGGATTGAGAAACTGCCATCAACAAAGATTTGCTAGTTATGAAATGATGAAAATTAGGAAACTCGCTGCCGAAAGCAAAATTGACGTGCTTACCAGCAATCTGAGAAAAGGCATAAGTTCCGGCCAGACAAACCTTACCGGCAGTACCACAACCCACCGCATAAACACCAAAAGCATTGTTAATTTCTTTAGCAATATTTTGAATTAATTCTGGATCTTGTACTAATGCTTGTTTAATAGTGTGCTTCTGTTCTAATATCTCCTTCAACATAAAATGAGGGTATTCGCCTTTTTTTGCTTGCTCTACATCCCAGTCAATAGTTTGTACTTTTTTTTCCTTTTCTTCTCCGCTAACTATATCAAAAATTTGGTAAGTATCATTAACCACCACTGCCTCTTTATCATCTAAAAAAATAACTTGCTTAGTATGGCTCAATAATGGACTAATATCTGAAGCTAAAATGTATTCATTTTCACCAATGCCCAGCATTAATGGTGAACCGTCTTTAATCGCGATGATTCTTTGAGTTTCTTTATCAATTAGAACGATTGCATTTCTTCCCTTTAATTTATTGAATGCGGAAATCGTGGCAGCTTTCAAATCATTATTGCTTTTCTGCTCTTCTTCAATTAATTTAACAATTACTTCGGTATCTGTTTCAGTGGTAAATTGATGTCCTTTAGCTTTTAATTCTCCTCGTAATTCTTGAAAATTTTCCACGATCCCATTCTGCACTAAAGCGAATGTTTCTCCTTGAGCAAAATGAGGATGGGCATTAATCTTATTAACTCCCCCATGGGTTGCCCAACGAGTATGGCCAATCGCCAACTCCGAATGTTCTAAACCCAGATTATCTAAAGAAATCTCACTAATTTTACCGACATCTTTCACTATCCTGATATCTCCATTCAGGGCCGCAATTCCCCAACTATCATACCCTCGATACTCTAAATCTTTCAATCCTTTCAGAACCACTTCACATCCGTTCTTTTTTCCTTTATAACCAACAATCCCACACATACCCCATCAAAAAAAATAAGATTATATAAGCATTATGAAAACGTGGTAGCGGCAGAATAATCAATTTTAGGTTATTATAAATCAATAATTTTAAATATGTACTCTAAAAAATAAACAGGAATGAAGAAGGCATTAATGGGGTTAGTTGCGGGTATTGCTTTAGGTTGGCTTGGACATAGTTATATTGCTAAGCCAGAGATTGTAGTTAAGGAGAAAGTTGTTGTCCAAGAAAAAATCGTTGAGCGACAGGTCTATGTTAGGAGATCCGCAGAAGTCAAGCAACCTAAAGATAGTGAAATAATTGTACTTGAATGCGAGAAGCCTGTCAAGAAGGATGTGGAGGAAGTACTTCTTGAAGATATCGCAGGGAAAAAATGTATTGGCATCACGGGATTCGAAGATGCAGCAAGGGAATTGGGCAACATATACGCTTCACAGGGTTTTGAAGCTGCTAGGGAGTTATATTTGTCCCTAAAAGACCTAACACGAAATGTAGTGTGTGATTGGGATATAACTCCCGATGAACTAAACAGATTATTATTGAAGCAATTATCGCCAGATGATGTGTGGAAATTGCTGACTGAAGAACACCATAATGGGGAGACATATGATGTAATTATGTCCAACTCAGAAATAGAAGAGATGGTCTCGTATCTCAAGAACGCTAGTGATCGAGAAGAAAAAATCAAGGATCTTTGCCACGATAAACAGGACGTGTTCCGGAAAGCATATCCTTACGGAGGAGTTGCAGGAAGCAAAAGCAACTATGCCATCGGCGAAAGTTCTCCCTTATGCAGACATCTAGCTAAGGAGTTTCCAGATGATCTCTATGAATCAACTGAGTGGATCGAAGAAGTTCCTGAATTGGCGATCGCGTATGAGTTTAGAAAGAGTTATCAGGAAAGTGAAGAAACTTTCGGTTGGAATCTTTCTCTGTTCAACCCTCCTGAAGAAGGTGAAAGGGCACCAAGACCCGAGGAGAAGGAATTCATCAATAAAGCTGCAGGAATAATATGTATCAATAGGAAGCAAAACCCAGATGTGCCGTTCCAGAGCGTAGTAGATCTCATTGTACACAATATTGAACTCATATCTGGAATAGATCTTAGTTTCCAATTCGGGTTCCTGATATACAGCAAAGCGTCGCATATATGTGGCGATAAGGAATAGAGAAAACCAACTCAATAAGCAATGCCAATTCTTAGGGAAGTACTACATTCTATGAAAAATATGCTAAGAGAAGGTGTAAAAAATAAGAAAGACAATCACTCCAAATATATTCCCAAAAAGAAAAAAACAATTAAGGATTATTCTTCAGTAAAGTCTTCTAGGGTAGCATCCAATTTCTCATTGGCTTTTAATAACCCTTTCTTCCTTAAAAATTCAGTAGTCAATAAGTAGAATATTAAACCCATTGATTTTTTACCTTTATTATTACAAGGCACTACTAAATCGATATTATTAGATTGGTTATTGGTATCACATAAAGCGATTACTGGCAGACCTATTCTCACGGCATCCACTACGGCATTCTTGTCCGGCCATGGATCACAAACCAACAACAATTTAGGTTCAATGAAAATCTTCAGATTAGGATTAGTCAAAATACCTGGCGGATATCTTCCAGCCAATACTTTGATTCCAGTCAATTCGCCCATCTTCTTAAGGGCTTTCCAACAACTTTCTCTTCTTCCAGCCAATAATATGTCTTCTGGTTCATATTGAGCTAAGAAGGTAGCAGCAGTTTTTAATCGTTCATTGATTTTTTTCAAATTCAAAACGCTTAAACCATCTGGCCGAGTTTTGTAAATAAAATTAGCCATATATTTAGTCTTAAATTTAGTTCCGATGTGGATTCCACTCTTCAAAAATTCGTTGGAATCAATTAATAATGTATCTTGTTGTTCAACCATTTTAGTATTTCTCCATTACAAATAAGAATTAATACTGAACTTTCGAGCCCAAAACTGCGGATAAAGTCCGTGGATGGGGTTCGAAATTTGGTATCCTAAAAATCGGTTTGTAAAAGTGATTGTTCCGACATACCTTCACTTTAGTGAGGAGTTGAACAATCACAACCGATTTTTATGATCTTATTCGCATTATTTTTTTTGCCTCAATGCGCTATGCTCATCCTACAGCGGATCAGCGTCGGCTATACTTAATCCATTTCTTCACTCATTTATAAAGATTTTGGAGAATTCACTCCACTTGCTCCATTCCTTTTTCAGTAATCTTAAACTTACACTCCAAACCTTCTGGTAACGACCGATGCTTTCTTAACACCAAACCTCGAGAATTATTAAAGTTCACTAATTCAATCAAACATTTACTGCCATACTTCAACAAATCTCCCCCCACCATCTTCACTTGATTCTTATTCTCAAAATTAGCATACACTTGATTAGTTATCAAAACCGGAATTTTCCAACGGCGAGTAATTTCAGTTAAACAAGCAATTTGTTTTGCTAGTGCTGAATTCACTTCATAAACATCTTCTTTCTTTCCCAATTCCAACCGATACAACATCGCAATACTATCCACCACGATCAACCCTATTTTTTCATCAATTAATTTTTTCAAGCTTTCAAAAGTTTCTTTTTGTTCTTTAAAATTAACTGGCTGAAAAAAGATGACTCTCTTTAAAACATCTTGATAATGTTTAGTTATCTGCTTAACCCGTTCTACTGCAATGCCTCCTTCGGTATCGATAAAAATAACTTTCTTTCCGGTTCCTGCCATCCGAACCATCGCCAATAAACACAAATTGGTTTTTCCGGCACCTGAAGATCCGTAAACAGTAGTTACAATATCCCTATCATAACCCCCGCCCAATAAATTGTCCAAAAAATTAATTCCACTGGAAACTTTATTATTTTCTTCCATTCTCCAACCTCAGAACCGATAACGAATATAAAACTTTCTAACTTCAAACACATATTTTTATAAACCATAACTATTTATCAAACACCGTATGAAGCGGCAACACAAAATCTTATTACTAATCATCTTAATAACTCTAATTGCTCGTCTCTGTTTCGCTTTTGCCATCCCCAACTTCACTTATGATTCTTATTTCCATCTTCGACAGGTCGAACATATTACTGAAACTGGTCTACCGTTGTACCAAGATTCCTTAAGTTATGGGGGCAGAGAATTGGTTTTCCTTCCCACCTTCCATTACCTGATGTCTTTTTTTGATCTCTTCCTTCCGCTCGAAATTTTTACTTTAGTACTATCTAATTTGTTATTCCTCTCACTCATCCCCCTAATCTATTTAATCTCTAAAAAAATCACTCAAAATGAAACTGCTTCTCTTCTCGCTGCAGCCATTACTGCCTTTATCCCCATTTTTTGGCAAACTAACTCTTTCTCTCCGGCCCACTTATTTTTGCCTTTAATCTTTCTCGCTATTTATTCTTTCATGAATATTTCACAAAAAAAATATATTTACCTTTACTTGTTTTCTATCTTTCTTCTTTCCTTGATCACTTACGCTACTTTTCTACTCATCATCGGTTTCTTATTCTACCTTCTCCTTTCCAAACTAGAAGAAAAAAAGATTCTCAAAGCCAGAGTAGAATTAACTCTATTCTCGGTTTTCCTTTTCCTCTGGATCCAATTTCTTTTCTTCAAAAAGATTTTATTGGCCGAAGGACCTAGCTTCATTTGGCAAAACATCCCTTCTCAAAT
>JAAOXZ010000053.1 GCA_018221085.1 Candidatus Woesearchaeota archaeon | reverse complement strand
TACGAAGGGATAGCTCTAGTATTATTTTATCTAACCATCATAATCATTAATTTAATTATGTTCTAAGAAATTATTCGAAAGGATTTTCTAATTTATCTGGGTCGTCTTGAAACCAATCTTTGATACTTACACACTTGTCATAGGTTCTGAAAATGGTTTCCATAAAATCAAATACTACAGCGTAAACAGTTCCTTCAACTGCAGCAATTGGTTTTGGTAATTTGCTAGTCTGGTAAGTACCAACTATAATATCTTTCAAACATCCCCAATGGTTTCTAGTATCTTCAGAAAAGAATCTTTTTTTATCTTGCTCGATGGGTGGAGTTAAACCGACAGCAACATAATCGCTTGGTTGTAATGGTCTGTCCATTTCAATATCCACTTCAGCAGTTTTTCCGATAGCTCCTTCAGTTTTAGTAATAAGATCTTCTGGAACTAGATGTATTGGTGAATGCTGGGTATCTGATTCTTCGTCAGAATGTATCCGATCACTAAGAGTGGAATATAATTTTTTCTCAGTCATTTTAATTTAACCCATATAGCTAGGCCTTTCTTCTTGGATTTCTTTGGCTTTAGCTTTCTTAAAATAATTCTCTAATTCCTTATACGTTTTTTCAATCTGAGGATCGACAGAAGGTTTAACTTTCTCTAAAGCACTATTGAAATGTTCCATCTTTATTTTTTTAGTAGCCAAATCTTCTCTTAAAGCAATCATAGCCGCTTCCCGGCAAACTCCAGCAATATCTGCACCGACATAACCTTCGGTTTTAGTAGCTAATTCTTTGACAATAACGTCTTTATTTAATGGCATACCTTTCAAGTGAACTGAAAATATTTTTTCTCTGGCTTTGTCATCGGGAACTGGAGCCATAATGATGCGGTCGAATCTACCTGGTCTTAACAAAGCCGGATCCACAATATCGGGTCGGTTAGTAGCAGCAATAATCACAATATCATTCAAGCTTTCTAAACCGTCCATTTCAGTAAGTAATTGGTTAACCATTCTTTCACTAACTCTGGAATCTCCGCCAGACATCCCTCTACGAGGAGCTAAGGCATCAATTTCATCAAAGAAAAGGATAGTGGGTGCAGTTTGTCTAGCCTTTCTGAAGATTTCTCTCATTGCCTTTTCACTTTCTCCGACCCATTTGCTTAATAATGAAGGTCCGTTGATTAAAATAAAGTTAGCTTCACTTTCTTTAGCCACGGCTTTAGCCAGCATAGTTTTTCCGGTTCCAGGGGGACCATATAATAAGATTCCTCGTGGCGGAGTAATGCCCATCCTTTGAAAGATTTCTGGTTTCTTAAGCGGCCATTCGATAGCTTCTTCTAACCGTTCTTTAATCTCTTCTAAACCGCCGACATCATCCCAACTAACATCCGGAGTTTCTATTAAGACTTCCCGCATCGCAGAAGGCCTGACAATCTTTAATGATTCTTGGAAATCTTTTTGAGTTAACATTAACTTTTCTAAAACTTCTTTAGGAATGGCTCCAGTTTCCTTGTTGTCCATTTCTAAATCAGGTAAAACTCTTCTTAAAACAATCATCGCCGCTTCCTTGCATAAAGCAGATAAATCCGCCCCCACAAAACCATGGGTGATTCTGGCGATTTCGTTTAAGTTAATATTTTTTCCTAACGGCATTCCCCTGGTATGAATTTTCAGCACGTCTAACCGGCCGCCGACATCAGGAACTCCAATTTCAATTTCCCTATCGAACCTACCTGGTCTTCTTAAAGCTGGATCTAATGAATTAGGACGATTAGTAGCAGCAATAACTACTACTTTTCCTCGACTTTTAAGTCCGTCCATTAAACCTAGTAATTGTGCCACTACTCTTCTTTCTACTTCTCCTTTGACTTCTTCTCTCTTAGCAGCAATAGCGTCAATCTCATCAATAAAAATAATGGCCGGTGCATTCTTCTCTGCTTCATCAAAAGCGTTTCTTAAATTCTTTTCACTTTCTCCGTAAAATTTGCTCATGATTTCTGGACCATTGATTAAAGTAAAGTTACTCTTAGTTTCTGAAGCTACTGCCTTGGCTAATAGAGTTTTTCCGGTTCCTGGAGGACCATGTAATAAGACTCCTTTAGGCGCTTCTATCCCTAATCTTTCAAAAACTTCGGGATGTTTTAATGGCAGTTCTACCATCTCCCGGACTTTTTTAATTTCTTCTTGTAAGCCGCCAATATCTTCATAATTAATGGAGAGTATCTGGTCTTCCTTAACTTCTACTGCCTGTGGATTAAATTCCACTTCCGTATCTTCAGTAATCATAACTATTTCTTTAGCCGGTAAAGTGTTGACTACCATTAATTTTAATTCTCTAAAGCCAAAATTGGGCATCCCTTCGTTCATCATAGAAAACATTCCTTCAAAAAGAGGGTTATCTCCCATAGTGGTTCTTCTTCTTTTGGTTCCCCCTAAGGAAATTTGATCTCCCTTGATTAAAGATCTCCCCAATAAACCTTGTTTGAAAATTCTAGGTGAAGCCCGAACAAAAATTCCTTTACGGGCAGGAGCAATCATAACTTTTTTAGCGGGTTTAACTTCTGTTTTTTTTACAGTAATCAATTCCCCAATAGAAGTTTTAGCATTTTTTCTAGTGTCTGGATCCATTCGGATAATACTCAAACCAATATCTCCTGGATAAGCTCGATCGACAATACCGGCGGTTTTTCTTTCTCCAGCAATTTCCACGATATCTCCCGGATTAACTCCTAGCATTTTCATATGGTTAGAGTCCATTCTGACGATGCCTTTGTTAACATCGTCCTGAACTGATTCCGCTACTTTCAGTTTTAAGTTTTGGGAGTTATCAGTATCCATTTTTGTGGTTTAAAATTAATTATTTTTATGGTTAGTGATTTATAAATCTTTCTTTATAAAGAAAGAAAAATAGAAAAAATAAGCTAAAATAGGGAGCTTATTTCTTACTAGCTACTTTGGGTAATCGTAAAGGACTAGGTAAGTTAACATCGTCTGCAGTTTTGATTGCTTGGATATTTCCTTTATGCAAAGCAGCGTTAAGAACTTCTTCCATTACCGCAGTCGGGACTCTTTTATCTTTATCCCAGCTTTCTTTAATCTCATCAACTAGTTTAGCTTCTTCGATGTAGAAAATCTGTCCACCCACTTCAATTTTACCTAAATCTGGCTCGTAATTACAATCAAATTCAAAATCAAACTTCAATCCTTTTTTCCCTTTTTCGTTGAAATCCATCTCTTCGACATTGGTTAGAGCCACATTATTTTTAATGCTAATCTCTCCGCCTTTGGTTCCTAAATTTCTTTCTGCTTGAACTTTAACTAAATTTGTTTTTACAATTGTCATAATAATCACCTTTGGTATTTTATTGACAATTTCAATTTTCACTGATATATAAGCTTTATTTAACTTGAGAACAACAATCAGCATAGTAGAAAATAGGGGCAGCACCAATACACGAGCAATACAAACTATTTGCACTTTAATTGCGGAGGGTGGCGCCCCTTACGGGGAGGTGCCGCACCCCAATAAAACATCAAAAGAGCGAGTCGGTTGCTGCCCGAGCGAAGCGAAATTTTCGACTGAGTTACAACAATCAGACAATAAAAATATAAACAATAAAAAAACTCTCTTTAGAATGGATTTAGTAGATGTACATTGTCATTTGACTCATGAGAAGTTTAAGAAGGATTTGGATTTGGTAGTAGAGAGAGCTCGGAAAGCTGGAGTGAAAGCAATTGTTTGTTCTGGAGTTAATCATCCAACTAATGTAGAAGTTTTAGAGCTGGCTAAGAAGTATGATTTAATTAAGGCTTCTTTGGGTTTGTATCCCATTGATTTGTTGGGATTGGGGCCAGATGAAGTAGGATTGGCTAGGCAGACTGAGAAGATTGATTTATCTGAGGAATTAAAATTTATTAAGAAACACAAGCAAGATATTGTAGCCGTAGGAGAATGCGGTTTAGACTACCATTGGGATAAAGAACATCACACTCAGCAGAAGAAGAATTTTGAGCAGATTATTAGTTTTGTGGAGAAGTTGAAGAAGCCTTTAGTAGTACATTCTCGCCGGGCAGAACTAGATGCTTTTGAAATGTTAGAATCCTCTTCTATTAAGAAAAGTTTAGTGGTGTTGCATTGTTTTGAAGGGCGGAAGCATCTGTTAAAAAAAGCAGCCGATGCAGGTTACAATTTTACGATTCCTTGTAACGTTGTCAGATTACAACATTTTCAAACTTTGATAGGGATTGCTTCTTTGAATCAGATTTTCACTGAAACCGATGCCCCATGGTTATCGGCATTTCCTGGCAAGAGAAACGAACCAGCCTTTGTAGCAGAAAGCATCAAAAAGATCGCCGAACTCAAGAAGATCTCCCCAGACAAAGTAGCTAGAGCCATTTGGAAGAATTATGGACAAGTGTTTAAATAATTAGTTTATTCTTCAGTCTTCTTTGAAGGTATTAGTGTGGCGGGATATCCTTCAAAAAAGTATTCTGCCCAAGTTTCTCTGTCTATGCCAATTTGATCAGCATGAATCCACAGCCCAAAAGCATCTTCTGTGAACAAAGGATGGTGTTTTAAATTGATAACTCCAGACCAGACTTCATCCTTATTGTCGGAGTCATAAATAGTTAAATGATCTCCATCTCCAAGAAGGTGTAATCCCTCGTAGCTCCAACTATTCACCAGAAGGTTGTTTGAAAAGCGCTTTAGTTCAACTATGCCATCATCCCATTTAACTGTAACTCTAGCTAGCCCGTTTTGAGGAACACCATAAGGTCGGTTAGGTTCTGTAGAAGGCGTACCACCATAATGCCATCGAGTACCATCAGATGTAACAGCAGTGGAGGGATCTTCAAGATACCACTTACCTTCGCCATGTCTTTCATTCATCCTGTCAGCAGCGTATTTGATTTTAAAACCATATCTTTCCATAAGTCGTTTATCGGCTTCAGGGTTACCTCTCTTTTCCCCCCGAAACAGTGAAGAAACTACGTAATCGGGATCTTCTGTCATTGGGTCTGGAAGAGGAAGCCATTCGTTGTTGAGATAAACTTCACCCCTATCTTGTATTTTTCCTTTACGTTCAGGATTATGTAAATCCCAAACAATTTGATCGACAAAAACACCGAAAGGAGGTAATTCTCGGGTAATAAAAAATGAATCTTGAAAAGCCCAATATCCTCCTTCTGTACCAGTCTCGGAGTGTAACAATAAGATACCTTCCAAAGAATTATTATCCATAATAAAGTAAATTTATTGAATTATAAAAAGGTTTGTATCAAAAAGTATTTAAGTGATTATTGTTTCTTTTAAATTATGAAAAAGAAAAAAGTGTTTGGTTATGAATTGTTATTAGATTGTTATAATTGTAAAGATGG
This sequence comes from Candidatus Woesearchaeota archaeon, assembly GCA_018221085.1. Classification (GTDB taxonomy): domain Archaea; phylum Nanobdellota; class Nanobdellia; order Woesearchaeales; family GW2011-AR9; genus JAAOXZ01. The sequence goes on along the minus strand of JAAOXZ010000053.1, from coordinate 13,322 downwards.
CGTGTGTGGTGATTTAGCCCATTGCTATAGTTATTTAGATAAACTGGTGGCGTTTATTGGTATGACTAAGCAAGAACCACCAACTGTTTTTCGTACCGACCGAAAATCTTTTCCCGATAAAGCCGGTCTTAGTGGCTGGGTTCCGTTAGTAGAATCTTCAATTGTCATTCATACGCTATCCAAGACAAATTTTATTTCTATCAACGTTTATAGTTGTAAAGAATTTGAACAGAAAAAAGTAATCACCTTCACTAAAAAATACTTCAAACCCAAGAAAATCGAAAAAAACTTCCTTCTACGTGGCAAGCATTATTATAAGTGAGTGAGTTCTCAAAAAACACGAAAGATATATAAATGAACTATTAGAATAATACAACGTTATGGCAAAACAGACCGTTGAAAGTCTTGTAGAAGGGGGCAAAGCAACTGCCGCTCCACCGTTAGGTCCAGCTTTAGGTCCATTAGGAGTAAATATTGGACAGGTAGTAGCTGAAATTAACAAGAAAACTGCTTCTTTCAAAGGGATGCAAGTGCCAGTTAAAGTTATTGTCGATTCTGATACTAAAGAATTTGAAGTTACTGTAGGAACTCCTCCTGCCTCTTCCCTAATCAAAAAAGAAGCTGGTTTAGAAAAAGGAGCTTCCAATCCATTAACTGATAAAGTTGCTGATTTAAAGATTGAACAGATTATTAAAGTTGCTAAGATGAAAGAAGGCGCTCTATTAGGTAAAGACCTGAAAAATAAAGTTAAAGAAATCATGGGCACTTGCCAATCTATGGGTGTAAAAGTAGAAGGAGTAGATGTTCCCGAAGCTATTAAACAAGTTAACGAAGGTAAATTTGACGAAGAAATTAGAACAGAAAAAACTGAACTTTCTACTGAAGAAATAAAAGAACAAGAAGAAGAGAAGAAGAGATTATCTGAAGAATTAGCTACCAAGAGAGCTGAGTTCGAAACTGAAGCTAAAGAAATCATGGCTAAATTGGAAGGTAAAGAATCTAAACTAATTCGTTCTAAACTGGCCGAAGCTAAGATTCCTCAACCGATTATCGATGAATTAGTCCCACCAGAGAAGAAAGAAGAAGGCGCTGCACAGTAAGTTAGGTAGTAACTCTATTTTTGAATACATATATTTTTTTAAAGATTAAATAATCCCTTAGAAAAATGATAGATTTAACTACCGCTATAAATTGCATAGAGGCAATGAAAGAAAATAGGACTTATGATAACCATAAAATCGGAAGAATAAAAGTAGATCATACGGGATTAACCTACCGAAAGGACCAAATAGTTTTATTTCAAGAGGAAGTTTCTCCTACTGATTCTGAAATGTGCCTAGGAGAATATCAAGGAATAGAACAAAAACTAACCGGAAAAGTAACTATTGAGGGTCCAATGACACTAGAAGAGATTAATAAACAAAGAGAAAGAAGGTCTCTATTAACAACTGTGGGAACAACGATTGGTGTTCCAAGAGGATATGTAGAAGAAATTAAAATTTAATTCTAAGCATTTAGAAAGCAATTATTTTGGATTTTTACGAAGAATATATCTTTGAAAGGAATTATCTGTGTTTCCATCTCTTAGGCCCACTTTGTAAAATCCTTCCGTAATTTCTACATCTAAAACACTTTCTATTCCGTCACGCCCCTCAGAATAAAAAAAAGGATACTGTAACGGTCCTTTCACGGGAGTAATTTCAACTATTCCTCCATGTACAAGTGTTGCTTCAAATTTATCTGCCACCATAAACGAATTAGGCATTTCAAAATGCACGTGATTGTCCAAGTAGGTTATATCTGCTTCGAGTTTTGTTATTTGATCTAAATCTAATCCTTCCGTTTTTAACTCCGTATTCTTTTTGAGAAAAGTAGTCATATATGTATCCTTAAAGGAGCAATATATAAAAGTTATGATAGAAAGTATTTCTTAACTAAACTACTTTTTACTTTTATTCAAATTTCTCATTAATAGAATAACTACTACAATTGCTTCTATGAGAATTATAACATTGATGATAGCTAAAGCAAACACAATTTCCGTTAATGGTATTTCAATTCCAAAGACAATCATCTTATCACCTTTCTTTAACTAATTCATTTATCGTTATAAACTTTTCTTTTTTTCCAACTGATAAGATTTATAAACCTAAAAGTTTTCTTTATTGAAATGGCAAAAAAGAAGGTGAAGCAGAGTTCGAATGGAAAACTATCCATCATCATTGTAGTAACAGTATTATCCATTGCAGTTTTATCCTTATTAGTTTTTTTCTCTGACAATTTTGCTGGTGAAGCCATCAGAGTGGCATCAGTTGACCCTAGATTGTCAACAGAAGCTCTGCCCATAAGTGATGTAGAACTCATGGATGCTCCCGAAATTGGAGTAGAGGCACCAATGGACGTTCCCGATATTGAAGTGGGCGTATCTTGTACTCCAGTCAAATTTGACGACGATATTCATACCGGAATGAACGGCAATAACATCTGCCAAGATATAGGAAAAACTTGTCAATGGGTTTTCTCTGAAAGAACTAAAACCTATTATGAAACTGAAATAGAAGGAGGACCACTTATTGTAGATTGTAATGGCGAAGTTGAAGCTGAAATGAAAGAATATTCCTTAACGGAAATTACTTGTTCTGGGTTAGCTACTTGGTTTAGTTCAGAAACTTGTTACAGATTTTCAACTGTTAGAAGTGATGAACCAAAATTAGGAGATGTTAAAACTTCTGAATATCAGCCATTTGAAATCATGTGTTGTTAATTATTATTCTTAACAGGTAAAAATTTATAAACCCAAAAGTTTTCTCTTTAAGAATGGTTAAAAAGAGGCGTGCAGTAAAAAAAAGTTCTTCAAAGAATAATCTAAAGAAAACCTGGTTAATTTTGGGTATCTCTGTCTTAGTACTAGTCGTCTTGTCTTTGGTATTATACTCTCCGGCTCGAGAAGCAGTCTTCGGGAAAGCCATTGGAGATTTCTGTTATACTGATAACGATTGTTCAATCGATACCCCTATTTGTATGTCTGGAGAATGTGTTGCTGCCGTTCTTTGCGTTTCAGATCGTGACTGTCCAACAACCAATCAATATTGTGAAGGTGGCGTATGTTTGGAAAGGCCAGATATTTTTGTCAAACTACCAGCAAGAGAGGTAATTTTACCCCCCGAACCATTAGAACCTCTGGACTCACCTAGAGTACTAGATCCTTGTTTAAGTGTAACTTGTCCACCTGGGCAGCAATGTATCTCGGGACAATGTTATCCAACAGAGTGTGAAGGGGGAGAAATAGAATGTCCCGGTCTAGGTTTAGTCTGTCTTGAAGAATGCCCACCAGTAGTTAATCCTTGCGAAGGTGTGGTTTGTCCGGAAAACCAAGAATGTACTTACGGGTTCTGTTATCCTATTGATTTATGCCGAGATGTCGCCTGCCCTTGGAATAAGGTCTGTGTTGAAGGCGAATGTGTTAAAAAATAATAATCTAATTCAATTCTCTTAATTTACTTTCTACATCATCTAAGTTCTTCTGTAGTTTTTTCTTCCATCTCTTTTCGTGAGGAGTGGCTTCCTTGGGTTCAATCGTTCTCTGTTTAGTTGGGGCAGATATTTTTCTCTCCACCGGAATTATCTTTTCCTTCGGACGTCTAATCCCTTCTGTATTAAGTCTATTAAGTTCTTCTTCCACATAAGTCATCTTCTCCTTAAGGTTGCCCCTCTTTCTTTTCTGTTGTTGTTTCTTTTCTTTAACTACTGTCTTTTGTTCTTTCTTCTTTACTTTCCCGTGGATTTCCCCAACATGTTCTTCAACAATCTGGATGGGCCATCCTGCTCCCAACAACATACTCTTAATTTCTTCTTTAGAAAATCCTTGTGACGTACATCCGGCAATAAAAGTTCCCAAATCTGAAGCTTTAACTTTCCTTGCTCGTGTTTTTTCTTTTCGCTTTACTTTTCTTTCCCATATTTGTTCTTGTTTATCGGCTTCTTTTTCTAGTATTAATTCGTTCTCCTCCTGTTCTTTAACTCTCTCTAGTTTCCTTTTCCTTTTCCCGAAAAAAGTTTTAATTTTCTTGATTAAGATGACAAAAATCATTCCCATACCAACAAAGAAAGCTTTAACCACCAAGGCAATTCCTTTAGCTGTTTTAAGAGCTGCTTTCTTAATCAGTTTTCCAGTTGCAGACAAAATAGTAGCCAAGCCTAAACCTAAAGCTTTGAAAACCAAAAGAATTTTTCTCAAAACTTTTCTTAAGGGATGTTTCTTAGCTACATGTTTAACTTGTTTTTTGAAAGTGGGCGCTTTTAAAGAAACAACTTTTTTTACCTTTCCCCTTTTCTTACGCAGATAAAATATTAAAAAGACCAAGAACAAAATTAGCACTAACGCCACCAATGTCCAGACTGCACCCATTCCGATTGTTTTTAAAGCAGAGGAATAAGATACCATTCCAGTAAATGTTTGCGGTCCCAAATCTACTTTAAAATTACTTTCTATTGCTTTTCCGCTAGCAGTAGTGATTCTAGTCTTGATTAAAGAATCCCCATAATAAGTTGCTGGATTATAATCTAATTGTTGGGCAAAAATAAATCCTTGTTCATGTTTAACCTTGAATGGACCAAAGAGATTAGCAAATTTAGTTTTACCTTCTTGATCAATGTTGAACTCTAACCAATAATCATCTGCTTCTTGAATGCCGTCTTCCACCATTGGAACCACTAGATAAAGATCAATCCATTTTCCTTCAGAATCAATATCTATGGCAGTACTTAACACTGCTCTTTCTCCAATGATTACTTCTTTTTCTATGATTTCTTCTCCCCGAGATTTGAAGACCACATTTACAACTCTTGGTTCAACTGCTAGTCCTCCCCGTACTTCTAGAGTTTCTTCTATCCTTTCTCCAGGAGGAATCAGAATTCCTTCGTCAATAATAATCTCAGTTCCCAATAAACTTCCAGTAACAAACTCTTTAGAATATGGCACTCCGTCAATTAAGAAAGTAGTTATTTTTTGATTTACCAGAGACATTAAATTAGCTTGTTCTTTTAATTTTTCTAAAATCATCTTTTCTTTAATTTCTTCTTCACTTAGGCCTAGTCCTCCTAAGGCCTCTTCAAAGAGGTCTTCTTCAGGTAACTCCACTATTTCTTCTTTTACCAATAATTCTATTTCGATTACTTTATCTCCTGTATTTTCTAATGAAATATCTACTTCCACGGTGGGAGCAGCATAATCAATCTGGAGGTCTCCACCAGATATTGGAGTAGCATAAGGGAACGTAGGGAAGATAGTGGGTAAAGTAATTTGAAGAGTGTCTCTAATCGTATCAAGGTCTACTTCAATCTGAGGTCCAGCGATTCTGTCAGCTAGATCCGGTTCGGTTGGAGAGATAACTGTGATGTCTGGGTCTGATGGTGGGGCTGGTGACTTAGCAATTACTGTTCCGCCTCCATCTGGTTCTTCTGGTTCTGCTGCTACCTCGGAAGTAGTATATGTACTGAATCCAATAACTTCAAACTGGACTGGACTGGCACTTATTTTGGTACAATTAGCACAAGAAGCACCATCTTCTAGAATATTAAAGGAAGCCAGATCGGTATAACTAACGTCATTAAAAGTGATGTTAGCAGTAGTATTAAGAACGGTAGCTGTAGTCACATTCAAAAACAATTGATTGGTATTAACACTAAAATCCCGAGTAGTATTTATTCTATCGGTAGTAGCACCAGAGTGATTGATGGTCAAATTCATGAAATTGACTTGAGCAGTAGAACTGCTTCCTAAAGTTAAGTTAGCAAAAGTAACATTAGTTCTGTTATCCACCACCAGAGAACCAATAGATACTGGGGTAGTGAAATTGAGATTATTACTCCAAGTTTTAACTCCGTCGATAATATTTCCCAAATAGATATCTAATTCATTGTCAGTATAATTGTTATCAGCAAAAGTGACGTCGTCAGAGTTTGTCAGATTGATTGCAATCTTCTGACTATTAATGAACCAGTTGTTAGTGACATCTATATTGTCATCATCATTTTCTATGTAAAGAGATACATTACTATTGTTGATTATGTTACCAACCATATCACACGGATCTCCGGAGGTATCGCAGCTAGCAAAGATACCAATATCAGAATCAGAGATGACATTATCAAATATTGGGGCAGAACAATCTTCCACTTCAATTCCCCTAGAAGCACCAGTAATTCTATTGCCAGTGATATTATTGCTGTAACTACTATCGTCACAACGAATTCCTTTACCTGTAGTGGTTGTACCATCAAGATAAGTGATGTTGTTGTAATTAGCGGTCATCCCATCATTAGTGGCAAATATTATGGCGGTGCTTGAAGAATTCATAGTGATGTTATTGTCTATGGCAAACGTATTGGCACCTCCTGCACCATCTCCCTCCATTGCTATGGCATTGGGAGTATTGACGAATACATTATCGTTGATATTAATCCAGCTATAATCTAAACCTAAATACACCCCATATACTGTGCCAGAAGATATTCTGTTATTAGTGAAGTTGATATCTTCTCCTTCCGAAACCCGTAACGCATATCGATTACCAGTAAAATTACTATTATTAACTAGGAAATTACTTCCACCTCCTACTCCAGGAGTATAAACCCCGGCACCACCGAAAGTTTCTATGTTGATGTTTTTAATAACGGCATCATCAGCATTAAGACGGATACCATAAGCAGTAGTATTGGAAATAGATCCGTTAATGGTGTATCCAGCACCATCAATAGTTATTCCCGCAGTAGTTACAGTGAAACAAGTTCCTTCGGAGGTCAGATTTTTATTCAGAGTAATGCTGGTAGTAACAGTACCACATTCCACATCTGCTTCGGTAGTGTAATTACTAAAAGAACTGACATTGGCAGAAAGTATTCCTAAAGAAACATCATAACTGATATTGCAAGCATCAGTATTATCGCATCTAACTCCGTCTTTATTCAAGAACGGAGTAGAAGTATAACTGAGACTGCTAATTTCTATGGCTGCAACACCGTTCAAATTATCTGCTTCAGAATCATCCGTTAATCCTACTAAATTATTTTCTAAGAAAACATTTTTGTTTATTCCTAAAGTAATATTAGTATCCAAATCAGTTTTAGACCAATTGATTTGCCCAAAACTATTGTTGTAAATTAAATAATTAGTATTGCTGCCCCCAGTAGTATCAAATATTTCGTAAGTATTGGCAGAGATATTATTATTCAAGAGTACAGTTAAACTGGAAGAACCAGCCAGATGCACTCCATAAGCATCATTGCCGCTAGTGTTAATTGTATTATTGTCTATGTTTAAATCAGTAGTAAGATAACTATAAACACCGTAAGCGTTGTCTCCAGAGGTGATGAATATATTGTTTACTACAGTATTTGAATTGGAAACGCTCGATAAATAAATTCCATATCCGTGGTTACCGCTAGTGGTCACAGTATTGCCAGTGATATTAGAATTAGTAAAAACATAAAAATAAGGTCCCGATGCGCTGTCACCAGCGGTAGTGATAGTATTATTAACGATATTGGCATTGTTTCCATTTTGGAAGGACAATCCCAGTGCAGTACTTCCGCCGGTAGTGATATTGTTGTTAATCACTTCGGTGTTTGCAGAGCTGGTAGCGCTGCCAATTCCATGACTGAGACTCCCAGAAGTACTAATAATGTTGTTTGAGACAATAGTACTTGAAGAAGTGTCACCAATTTCTATACCTTCGGCAGATGACCCAGTAGTGGTGAGGTTATTGTTACTGACATTATTGAAACTGGAAGAATCCGTAATCATAATTGCACTTCCAGTTCCACTGGTGTTGATAACATTATCTTTTATGATATTTCCAGTCGAAGTACTTCCTAAATTAATCCCATTGCTGTCGTCGCCAGTAGTAATGATGAGATTGTGAGTTATATTGGTGTTTGTGGAAGTAGAAAAATAAATTCCTTGACCATACTCTCCAATGGTAGAGATATTGTTGTTTTCAATAGTCCCATTCTGATTATTAATGATATTGATTCCATATTTTCGAATGGTGGAAGTAACTCCCTCGTAAATTTGACAATTTTTAATAGTCACATTGCCGTAACCACTATTGGAATGTATTCCATAGCCCACTGTTCCACCAGTGGAATAATTAATGATGTATCCCGCGCAATCTAAAATAATATCGCTGGCAGCTAAATTTATGGCAGTTTTATCGCAAATATAATTTGCAGTCAATGTTGTACTGGTAGTTATTGCGGCATCGCAAAGGTCTTGAGTGGTGTAATCACTGAAAGAAGTTACTTGAACTACCGTAGTATTGCCGTCATCAGAAGTTATATTGCAAGTATTAGTATTATCGCATCGTGTTTCATCCCTAACCATTTGGTGAGTAGCATTGTCATTTAAGTTATAGAAGGTTAATTGAGCAGAGGAATTGAGATTAGCTAAGTCTGAATTTTCAGCTAAACTAAGATTGTTGCTAGAGAGGAAAATTTGATCACCCAAACCAAAGGAGATATTAACGGTCAAATTAGTTTTATTTTCCCATCTGATTTCCCCAAAACTATTGGAGTAAATTAAGGTGTTGACATTTGAATCATTAATATCCTTCAGATTCAATTCCGCTGCACTTTCATCCGTGAAATTATTGTTTTTAAGGATGGAATTATTGAACTCAATTCTAACTTCTCCAAAGAAGGTGTTGTTGGTAAAATTAATGTTAGATGTAGTGCTTTGGAAAGTAACCAACCCATAAACAATATTATTTTCCACGGTGATGCCATCGGCAGCAGATGATTGGAGAGACTGGTTAGTAAAATGATTGCCACTAATATTAAATCCGGTACCTGCTCCAGCAACATCAATACAACGACCAACATTAGTATCACAATCTCCAAAGGTATTGTTAAAAATTAATCCTCCTGTAGCGGCAGTAAAGGCGTTCCCATAATCATAACCTCCCTTGAGAAGACCATGATTAGTAAAGCTGTTGTTAACCAAAATATAGTTGTCCGTTTCAACTCTCAATCCCCAGAAAAATTCAGTATCATTAACAGTGATAGTGCTGTCGTTAATAATTATTGTACTGCCAGCCCCGAAAGTAGTGTTAATACTGGCGTTTTCAGATAACATGAATTGAATCGTTGAAGCATCTCCCGCAGTAAAACGAGTATTGGCACTGACATTAAATTGATCTTCCAAATTCAAAGAAACATTATTCAAAGTTAGATTTCCGTAGGCAGTAGAATTCAAAGTATAGTTTGTGAATGTAGTTACTTTGGAATCAGAAGTAGAAGTCTCTTTATTGACCCAAGTATTATTCACCTCTATTGCTATTTCCCAAACACTTCCCACAGAACTATTCGATTGGTTCCAATACACAGTGAAATTATTTACTAGATTGGAGTCTAAATTGCAATGTTCTTGGCCGGAACTGGATTCGTTACCATTAACCCAAATAACCCAAGCGGCACCATTATAACAACCCACAATGGGACCTAGATAACCACCACTATTATAATAACCGACTAGAAGATCCGCCCCATTAATTGCGCCACTATTCGTACCACTAACGTCAGAAGCATCAATATCCAAACCATAAACGTAATCTGCTTTGCCAGTAGTATTAATGAAAAGCTGCAGTATATGTTCTGACTCATTCATGGCAATGTAAAACTCATGGTTAGTTTCTGAATCCCAATCAGCAGTATATTGAGAAGGAGTAGTTTTACTTAAATCGGGAATGGCTGCACTGAGGGGAGCATTGTTTCCGCTTAAATCAGCTTTAGCATAAGTTAGGGCATTAAAGGCGGCAACTACAGTATCAGAATCATCAGCAATAATTAAAGTTCCATTGACAACGAAAGCTTCATTGCTGCAAGTAACAGATTCGTTGATTCTCCAATTGCCTCCAGAATAAGCGCCCCCACAAACACTACCTTGGATTTCTAATTCCCCTTCCACACCAATAACATTTCCGGTGATTCCGCCATCCGACAATAAGGCACCCAAGAAAGTAACAGATAGAGCTAAGATTAGAACAACCCATACTGTCATTCTTTCTATTTTGTGATGTTTCATAGTTTACTTATCACCTTATCGTAAGCATTTAACAAGCCGACAATATCTTTTATTTTCAGAGAGTAAAATTTAAAGGGGAATTTAACACGGACATTGAGAAATCCCAGATCATAAAGCATTTTTAGATGTCGGGACGCCAAACTAACTGACATTCCAGTTAATTCAGAAATTTCTTTGACGGTTCTTTCTTTGTTAGAGATCAAACGAAGAATTTTCCTTCTAGAACTAGCACTAATAGCTCTAGACAGCTTTTCTTCTTTGTACTCCATTAGCTTAAAGAAAGCCACTTTTCTTTATAAAGTTTACTATGTGTTCAATTGTTAAGTAATATAGTTTCACAACTATGAAACTCCAATAGAACTAAAAAAGACAATATAAAACACAAAACATAGAATTAAACTAACCGTTCAATTTCTTGTTTCAATTCTTTTAGATTAAGAATTTTTTTGTACTTTTTCTTAAAGTCGGCAATAGTTTCAGCTTCAGTGATGTCACTTTTACTAACGTATAAGAGAATTTTCTTTTTGGCATTTTGTTTGAGATACCTAAGTAACTTTTCTTGTTTCTTAAGACTAACCGCACCGCTTAAATCAAAAACATAGACCACTACATTAGCTAATTCCCTAACTGCTAAATAAGCAATCTTTTCAATGGCATTCATTTTTTCTGGTCTAGCTAAGGTTCCTGGAGCATCAAGGAATTGAAGGGCTTCTTTTTTAATTTCCAGAAAACCAGAGTTAATTCCAGTAGTGGTAAAGGAATATCCAGCTACTTTAGCCCTAGATCCAGTTAATTTATTTAATAAAGTGGTTTTTCCGACGTTAGGGAAGCCAAAAATAACTACTGTGAAGGCTTCTTTGATATCTGGATACTTCTTCATTACTTTACGACAGTCTTCTAAAAAGACCAATTGCTTGTCAATCTGCTTCAATACTGAACTAACTCGGCCATAAAATTCATTCCGCAATCCTTTAATTTTTCCAGCATCTCGACCCTTACTAATTTTTCGGACATAGTTACGTTGAAGAAATTTAATTTTATCCATAGCCCAATTTAATCCGCCGAGGGTTCGTTTTAATTCCTTATAATCTAAAGTTAATTTTAATAATTCGATATAGAACTCCGGAAGATGTCCAAAACTAGGAAAACTTTTGACCACTTTGTCTAATCGGGCCACCAAATCAGCTTTAACAACATCTAACTTGATCATCTCTTTAGTTCTAATCTTATCAATCCATTCCCCAGTTATTTTTTTGCTACTTTTTTCCCTAGCTTTCTTGAAAGCTAAATCTAAGTACTGCTTGCCTCTTTCCACAGGGACTAGATTTTGAAAATTCATATTGTGCATAAAAATGTCGCCCGAGTTTAAAAACATCACCTTTTATAGCGACATTTTTGGCATCCTAAAAATCCGCCAGTTAAAGACTGTGTCCGTTCAACTCCACACTTTAGTGGGGGGTAAGGCACTTTCGGCGGATTTTCATGATTTTGTAAACTAACTGTTTATTTTAATCTTTCTTAAAAAAATCACAAACCTAATCCGTCATCGATTTCTTTAGCTACTTGCGTCAATTCTTCAAAGATAGCTCCCACATCCCTTTTCATATTATCGATTACTCCTTCCAAAGTGCTTTCTTTAAGCAAATAACCATTTTTCTCTCTGATCACAATCCCAGAATCCATCAATTTAGTGAGATGATGGATAACTGTTCCTCGACTTAAACTTAATCTTTCAGCAATTTCATCTGAAGAAATAGTGTCATTTTTCCCTGCCCTCTTCAATAAGGCAATAAAAACCCGGAAACAACTGCTGTCTCGATCTCGCAATCCAAATAAACCTAAAGAATTACCCAACCACTTTAATTCTTCATTGACATCATTTTTAGCAAAATTTTTTCTGGTTTTGATTATTATAATTCTTTGAGCCATAACTAATCTATTCCTTCCCTATTTTTAAAGTTTTCCCGAAACTTTTATATATCAGTTGTATTTTAGGTAGTGTATGTTGACTTAAAGTCAACCAATGAGGTTATAATGGAAAAAAAGAATCAGAAAAAAACCCTAAAGGAACCTACTGCAGAGTTAACTGAACTTCTACAAAGAACTCAAGCTAATTTAGAAAATTATCGTAAACAAACTGAAAAGAGGATAGTAGAAATCAGACAAATGGCTGCTAGGGACATTATTTTACAAATATTGCCAGTAATGGATAATTTTGAATTGGCCTTAAAGAATACTTGCTCTAACCAAGACGATTTCCTAAGCGGTGCTGAGAAATCAAAGATTTCTGGCACCCCTAAAAATTCCTTTAATGAATTTTTAATGGGGGTAGAATTAATCTATTCTCAGTTATTGACCGTTTTAAAAGATAATAAAATAAAAACTATCGAAACCCAGAACCAACTCTTTGATCCTTTTTATCATGAAGCAATTTTAAAAGTGGATTCCGAATTACCAGAAAATACTATTGTGGAAGAAGTGCAAAAAGGTTTCTTACTTAATGATAAAGTTATTCGGCACACTAAAGTAAAAATTAGTGCTGGGAAAAAGAAAGAAGAGCAAACTAATAAAAATAAAAATCAAGACGGAGGTCAATAAAAATGACAAATGATAAACAAGATAAACAAACTAAAGAAGATTCACCAGAAAACAAAACACGAGGAAGCAAAGCTTCCGGTGTCTCAGAGGCTACGCCTCCCGAGATTTCCGGAGCAACTATCGGAATTGATTTAGGTACTACTTTCTCTGCCATGGCAGTTTTAGAAGGAGGAAAACCAAATATCGTTTCCAATGCTGAAGGAACCAGAACCACTCCCAGTGTAATTCATATCAAGGAGGATGAAGTTATCGTCGGTCAAGTAGCTAGAAACCAAGCTATTGTCGATCCTTCCCACACCATCAGAAGTATTAAACGAAAGATGGGCACTAATGAAAAAATTGAAATTGACGGCAAGGAATATAGTCCTGAACAAGTTTCTGCCATGGTTTTACAAAAATTAAAAAGAGATGCCGAAGCTTACTTAGGACAACCAGTTAAGAATGCTGTCGTTACTGTTCCAGCTTATTTTAACGACGCTCAGCGTCAAGCCACTAAAGCCGCCGGAGAAATCGCTGGTTTGAATGTCTTAAGAATTATTAATGAACCTACTGCTGCGGCCTTAGCTTATGGTTTAGACAAACAAGAAAAAGAACACACCATTTTAGTTTTTGACTTTGGGGGCGGAACTTTTGACGTTTCCAT
>JAAOXZ010000052.1 GCA_018221085.1 Candidatus Woesearchaeota archaeon | reverse complement strand
TCCTATTTGATGGTAGAAATATCTACGAACCCGATATGGTCAGAGAAGAAGGCTTTGAATATGTGGGCGTAGGTAGGAGATAACTTATTAAACAACTAGCTCTTTTTTATTTTTATGTTGGGAATAATATTAGCAATTTTAACTGCTTTTTTTGCATCCATAAAAGATGTTTTTAGCAAGAAAGGCTTGAAAAATATTGATGAGTATACTGTTTCTTTTTCTGTAATGTTTTTTGCTTTACCTTTTGTAGTTCCACTATTGTTTTTTACTGGAATTCCAGTGGTGGGAGATTCTTTTTGGGAAGCCTTGTTTTTAGGGGGGACACTTAATATTTTGGCGATTGTACTTTATATGAAAGCAATCAAATCTTCAGATTTATCTATCACTATACCTATGATTGCTTTCACTCCTTTATTTTTATTGTTGACTTCACCTTTAATGGTGGGGGAATTTCCAAATGCAGTGGGTTTAATTGGAGTTTTGATTATTGTACTGGGTTCGTATGTGTTAAATATTAAAAAAAGAAAAGACGGTTTTTTAGCTCCGTTTAAATCTCTTTTGAAAGAGAAAGGACCTAGATTAATGTTAATGGTAGCTTTTATTTGGAGTATTACTTCTAACTTCGATAAAATTGGAGTGCAAAATTCTTCTCCGATTTTTTGGATAGTGCTAAAAGGTTTATTCACTTCTTTAGTTCTGTTTTTTTTAGTTTTGTATAAGTCAAAAAGAAGATCTAAACAAATATTAACGGATTGGAAAGTTTTAGTTCCGATTGGCTTGTTTTCGGGCATCTCTTTAATATTTCAGATGACGGCAATAAATCTTACTTTGGTGGCTTATGTTATTTCTATAAAAAGAGTAAGTGTAGTTCTGAGTGTGTTCTGGGGTTATTTTATTTTTAAAGAGAAAGGAATAAAAGAAAGATTATTGGGTTCAGTAATTATGGTACTGGGAGTAATCTTGATTGTTTTATCTTGAGATAAAAATTAAAATAAAAAGAAATTAAAAACCTGCTTTTTCGAGCAAGAATTTAACGTTTTCCGATTTAGTTAAGTAATCCAATGTTGCTTGAGTATATGGTCGGATCCCTCGGTCTTTGGGGGGAGCTTCAACTAACCCGTCTTTAGTGGGCATGTAACAAGTAATGCCTCCCAATCCTAGTTCTCCATTTTTTAAAGGAACTAAAGCCACTCCGGCAACAGGTAACTCGGCTAAACCTGCAACTTCTAGTTTCTCTCCCGCAGCTAATCGTGTTTTAGTATCGGCTTCGTATCTATCGAAAACAAATTGAGGATCTACGTTTCTGGCAACAGCAGCGAAGTTTACTTGTCCGGTTTTTCTTTCATCGACCACGTAAATAAAAGAGCTATGATCTAAGTCACTGAGGTCGATACCCATCTCTTCGATAGTTTCTTTTTTTAAAGTAACTAATAAAGGATTATCTTCGGTCAAAAGAAAGGCATCAATGCCTCCCGCTACTAATCCGGCGTGGATTTGTCCAGATCCTAAGGCATCTCCCTTGATTTGAGATAATAAAAAATACTCTCCTTTGATTCTTACTGGGGCAATTAAAGAAGTACCTGCCATGTCGGGGCTTAATTCTCTGGTTTGTTCGGTAGTGTAGTTACCTTCTCGCCATACTTTTTCCATGGCTTCTCTTAAAAGGTATCTAGTTGGCGAAATACTAACACGAACAATATTTCCTTGAGCAGTAGGTTCAGTTTCAATGGAAGTACAAGAACTCATCAAACCATTCCAACCTTTGAATGGGGGAATTTTGTCTGCTTCATTTTTTATAGTTAGGTTATGGATAAAAATTTCAGCGTTCATAGCGTTTCTTTCGGCCTTGTTTTTGGGTTGCTGGTCGTATCCTTCTGCAACATACCGAGCTTTAACTGCCGGATGAATTGTTTCAGAATTAAATGTTCTTTCCTCTAAATTAACAGTCACATCTACCTCTCTAATGTTTTCAATGTCTATTCTTGCCATTTTAAAACCCCCTATTTACGTTTTGTTGTGTTGACTCTAAACTATATATAAAAGTTACGTTTTTTTGTGATTTGAAGTGTATTTTTTAGTATCATAACCTTTAAAAGACGGGTTGTTGTCTGTTTGGGGTATGAGAGTGATGGTTACTGGAGGCGCTGGCTTCATTGGTTTTTATGTGGCTAAAGCCTTAATAGAAAGAGGAGATGAAGTGGTGATTGTAGATTGTCTTTCTGATTATTATAGTGTAGCATTGAAAAAAAATCGTTTAAAACAACTGGGAGATAGAGTTAAATTTTATCAAGTAGATGTGGCTGATTTCGATGAACTAAAAAGAGTTTTTACCGAAAATAAGTTGGATAAAATCTGTCATCTAGCTGCTCAAGCAGGAGTCAGATATTCCTTAGAAAATCCATTTGCTTACGAAAAGACTAATAATCTAGGAACTCTAAATATTTTAGAATTAATGAGGGAGTTTAATGTGAAGGATTTGGTTTTCGCTTCTAGTTCCAGCGTGTATGGTGGAAATAAAAAAACACCATTCTCAGTAGAAGATCCAGTGGACTCTCCGATATCTATTTATGCCGCAACTAAGAAACATAATGAATTGATGGCTCATGCATATCACAAATTGTATGGGTTGAATTGTTTCGGTTTAAGATTTTTTACGGTATATGGTCCTTGGGGACGACCAGATATGGCGTTGTTTAAATTTACTAAAGCCATTTTAGAAAACAAACCAATTGATGTTTATAATCATGGAGATCACGAAAGAGATTTTACTTACGTTACTGATATAGTCGAAGGTGTGTTGTTAGCTTTAGATAAAGTGACTGGTTTTGAAATTCTAAATTTAGGCAACAATAAATGCGTTACATTAAAACATTTTATTTCTTGTATTGAAACTGAATTAGGTAAAGAGGCAGAGAAGAATATGCTGCCAATGCAACCGGGAGATGTCCATAAAACTTTTGCTGATATTGAAAAAACTAAAGAAGTGCTGGGCTGGGAACCTAAAGTTGGTATTGAAGAAGGGATAAAAAATTTTATTGATTGGTATAAAGATTATTCTGAGACGGCAATAGGAAATGAAAATTAAAATTTGTGTGGTGGGTCTAGGATACGTTGGTTTACCACTGGCAATTGAATTTGATAGACATTTTCCAGTAATCGGTTTCGATGTTAGTGAGACCAGAATTAATCAATTAAAAGAAGATAGAGATAGCTCTGGGGAAGTGGGCGAAGAACCACTAAAAGATTCAACTATATTGTTTACTGCAGATCCAGAACGGATAAAGGAAGCGAGTTTTGTGGTGATTTGTGTTCCGACACCAATAGATAAAACAAAAAGACCCAATTTAAGTTTTTTAGAAAGCGCTTCAGAGTTGGTAGGGAAGAATTTATCTCCGGATTCAGTAGTAGTTTATGAAAGTACTGTTTATCCGGGATGTACTGAAGAAGTTTGCGTTCCCATTTTAGAAAAGTTTTCTGGTTTGCGTTGTGGTGAAGGTTTTAAAGTAGGTTACAGTCCAGAAAGGATTAATCCGGGTGATAAAGAACACACTATTGATAAAATAACTAAAGTGATAGCCGGAATGGACCCAGATAGTTTAGAAACGATTGATTTTGTTTATAGTAAAATAACTAAAATACATCCGGCTCCGACGATTAAAACGGCAGAAGCAGCTAAAGTTATTGAAAATATCCAACGAGATTTGAATATCGCTTTAATGAACGAATTAGCAGTCATTTTCAATAAGATGGGAGTTAAAACCAAAGATGTTTTAGCCGCCGCAGGAACTAAATGGAATTTCCATAAATATCATCCTGGTTTGGTGGGGGGACATTGTATTGGAGTAGACCCATATTATTTAACTCATAAAGCAGTAGAACTGGGCTACCATCCAGAAGTAATTTTGGCTGGGAGAAAAATTAATGACAATATGCACAAACATGTAGTGGAGTTAGTAATCAAAGAATTAAATAATTCGGAAAAAGTATTGAAACATAGCAAAGTAGCTTTATTGGGATTGACGTTTAAAGAAAATGTAAAAGATTGTCGTAATTCCAAAGCAAAATGTTTGATTAATGAATTGAAATCTTATGGTGTGGAAGTATTTGGTTGTGATCCCTTGCTGGGAAGGGAAACCGTGGAAAATGTGTTCGGAGTGAGGTACAAAGAGATGAATGAATTGGAAGGGATGGATGGGTTAGTGGTTGTTTCTCCCCATCAGGAATTTGGTGACTTAGATTGGAATCAGATTAAGAAAAGAAATGAAAATGCTTCTTTTGTAATGGATTTAAAAGGATTCTTAGACAGCGAAAAGATTAAGGCATTGGGGCTGGAGTATTGTTCTATTTGATGAATCGTTGAGAAACAAAATAGCTAGTTACGACACCAATTAGTGTTCCAGCTAAAACATCACTGAGATAATGAACCCCATTATAGTATCCGGTGAGAATAACTAAGATAGTGGGAATTAACGCTAAGAAGTAAGTGGGTTTTAGTTTTCTAATGAAGAATAAGGTGGCAGCAGCAACCGCAGCATGAGTACTGGGAAAAGAAGAGGTGCTTTTGATTACTAGGGGAATAATTTCTGGGCGAGGTCTTAGGATTATTAGTTTAAGGAGATAACTGATGACAAAAGCGGAGATGACTGCTAAGGCTAAATAAGGAACTATTTTGGTTTTCTTTTCATAGAGGAATAAAGTACTTAGGAATAACATGTAGATAATTGCTCCTAAAGAAGCTCCTAAGAAAGCGAATACGGGGTTAAGGAAAGCTAGTCGGAGATAAGGAACAGCTTTCATTAGAATTTGGTCTAGGAAGAAAGTGATGGTGATTAAAACTAAGGAAACTAATAACAAAAGTAACCCTTGGATTTTTTTCTTCATTATTAGTGGGTTTGTTTTTTTATTTATATTATTTGCCATATAATCTCTTTTTTTGTATAGTTATATAGAAACTTTTAAATAAATCAAATTTCCTAATTTTGAAAATGAATGGATCTAAAGCCATGGCATGGTTTATTGTCTTATTGATGACTTTTAGTATTCTGGGAATAGTGGGGAGTAGTTTCTTTTCCGAAGAGGTGGGAAGAGAAAAATACAACGGTTTTGATTTAATTAAAGCGAATAACTTGTGGTTGTTGAGAAGTGAAGGAAAAGAATATTATTTTCAACATTTACCTTCAGAATTAGAAGATCTGGCTTTTCCAACGGGAGTTGTTTTTGATGCCCCGAGAATTTACTTGGGTTTTCAGCCAAATGATAAATTGAATGTTGATAAAACAATAAACTCCTTAGCATATGTTTTTTATAATTATGGAGTGACTTCTCAGAAAGCGTGCACCATAGAAGATGGTTGTCCAGACATACCAATTATGAATTGTCAAGAAAAAGTAGGTATAGTGATTGTTTCTGGAGAAACGAACAGTTATACTCGAGACGAGAAATGTTTAATAATGACTGCGGTTGATAATCAAGAATTAGGTAGGTTAACTGAAAGGTTGACCTATGGTTTATTGGGAGTAATGGATTAATTTCCTTTAAGGGTGGTTTAATGGAAGAAGAGATTGATTTGAAAGAAAAAAGAGAAAAGCTAGTTAAGGGTATTAAAACTTTTTTCTCTGAAGCTAAAGATAAAATATCTTCCGAAGGAGAATCGTCTGGAGAAAGACCTTCTAAAGAGGAATTAGATTTACGAGAAAAGAGAGAACAATTTGTTAAATTTCTAAAGAAGAAAAAAGAGTGGTTAGTTTATGCGATTTTGGGTATGATTATCTGGTTTGGTTCTTATATTCGAATAGGTAATCTTGCTAATTTAAAAGATGTAACTACCGGAAAATATCTTCCTTTAGCTTTAGATCCCCATATCTTTTTGAAATATGTTAATTATATTATAGAACATGGTAGTTTGATGGTGCACGATTTTATGCGGTTTGTGCCAAAAGGAGCATCCACCATTAGTTATGTTTTTATGAGTTATTTCATCGCTTATTTGTATAAAATAGTACATTTTTTTGTACCTAGTGCTACGGTAGAATTTGTGACTATCCTTTACCCGGTGTTTTGTTTTGTCATCGCAATATTGTTTTTCTTTTTATTGGTGAAAAGATTATTTGATGTCAAAGTGGCTTTGTTGGCATCTTTATTTTTATCAATTGTTCCTGCTTTTTTACATAGAACTATGGCGGGATTTTCCGATCACGAAGCCCTAGGAACTATGATGATGTTTATCGCAATGTACTTTTATGTTTTGGGCTGGCAGTCCAAGAAAACGGGAAGAAGTGTCGGTTGGGGACTATTGGCAGGAATTTTTACTGGTTTTATGGGATTAAGTTGGGGTGGATGGAAATTTTTATTATTGATTATTAGTTTGTTTGTATTAGTAGAGTTCTTTTTTGATAAATTGGCCAAAAAAGATGTTTATCAGTATATTTTATGGGTGGCGGGGTTTACAGTCATAACTACTAAATGGATTCCTCAATTTAGTATGAAAACCTTGATAGGTTCATTTACTACTGGAATCGCTTTTTTAGTATTGTTTATGTTAGTAATAGACTTGGTTTTGTTTAAGTATGATATTTTTAAGATTAAAGGCAAGATTAAAGGAAAAGTACCTTTGGGAGTAATCAGTTTAGTAGTTAGTTTGGTAGTAGGTATTTCTGCATTGGGCGTTTTATTGGGACCAGCAACTTTGTACACTCAGGTGGAGGAAATCGGAGATAGTTTATTGCATCCAATGGGAAATGATCGATGGCAATTGACAGTGGCAGAACAACATCAACCTTATTTTAAAGATTGGGTGTCTTATTTTGGGCCACAATTTTTCAACATTCCAGTGTATTTGTTTCTTTTTATGACTGGTTCTTTGATATTATTTTATTTGATGGTTAAGAAGATGAAGCGAAGACTTGTTTTAACCACAGTTTATTTAGTGTTCCTTTTGGCATTTGTACTCAG
>JAAOXZ010000051.1 GCA_018221085.1 Candidatus Woesearchaeota archaeon | reverse complement strand
CTCTGGATCCAATTTCTTTTCTTCAAAAAGATTTTATTGGCCGAAGGACCTAGCTTCATTTGGCAAAACATCCCTTCTCAAATACTTCCCCAGTATTTCTCTCAATTTGGTATCATTCAATCTCTGATTTTATTAGGATTCATCCCTTTGCTCGCCAGTATCTATACTATCTACATCTCCTTATTCAAAGAAAAAAACAAGAATATGTTCTTAATTTTTAGTTTAGCCATTTCTACCATTCTATTATTAATCCTTAATTTAATTGAATTTAAAATTGCGTTAATGTTTTTAGGATTAATTTTAACTATTATCTTTGCTCAATTTTACAAACTTTCGTTGCAATATTTTAAACAGACCAGATTAACTAAATTTAAAAAACCGTTTCTTATTGCTATCGTCGTTCTTCTTCTTTTAACTTCAGTTTACCCTTCAGTTTCTTTTGCCGTTAACCAAGAAACTCCTTCTCCCGAAGAGATAACTGCTTTTATTTGGCTTAAACAAAATACTCCCAACACAGTTATCACTCTTACTGCCCTCAGTGAAGGTCACTTGATTAATTACCTCAGTAAAAGGAAAAACTTCATGGACACTGAGTTCTCCCTAATTAAAGATGTTGAAACTCGATTTGATCATCTCAACTCTTTATTTATTACTAGATACCAAACCCAAGCCATCGAACTATTAAACCAACACGACATTGATTATATTTTCTTTTCTCCTCAAGCCAAAAAAGAATATCAAATTAATAAACTAGCTTATGTTGACAACAAATGTTTTAAACTAATTTACTCTAATGTTGTCCAAATTTATCGACCACTATGTCAAATCCAACCCACCCGACCTTGAATAAGATCATTGAACATGTACTTAAGTACCAACAGATTTACTTAGTTTTTTTACTCTTAATTGTTCTAATTGTCCCTTATCTCAATCGCTACCTAAATAACAACCTTTCCTTCATTGGAGAATCTTCTTATTTCCATCTCTTAGCTGCCACACAAATTAGCGTCACTAATTTTTATCAAAATCCGTATCACTTACTGCTCTCTTTAAATTTCTCCCAGAATTTTTTCATTTATCTTGCTATTCCGGCAATCTTAGCGATGTTATCTTTATTTTTATTGAATAGTATTGCTAAAAAAATGCAGTTTAATCCGCAAACCAGATTTTTCTTTCTATTCTTTCTGATTCTCTCCCCAGCGTTTATTTACACGTTTACTTTTTTAACCCACCATTCTCTTTTTATTTTTTTAAGTCTATTGGGCTTCTCTTTATTGCTCTCCCAAAAGAAATTTTTAAGATACTCTTCCTTTCCTATTTTTGCCCTTATTCCCTTCTTTGATGTTTTTAGTTCCATAATAGTTCTCTTTTTTATGGCCATTTATTTTTACTTGAAAAAAGACCATTTAGTGAAAATTTTAACGATCCTCATTTTAATTTTCACCTTCATTAATATTTTCTTAAACAAAACTTTCCTCTTAGGTCCTTATCGGGCCCAAAACATTTTCATTGACCTCTTTTCTGATTTGGGCGGTCTTTTCGGATTTAGTATGTTTATCATTCTCTTGGCCATCACCGGTCTACTGATTACTTGGAAAAGAAAGAAGTTTTTTCTGGCCTATATTGTTCTCCCCATCTTACTCGCTTTCTCCATATATCAAACGTCACTACTCATTTACTTGAATTTCTTTGTAATTTTCCTAGCTTCTTTTGGTTTTATCCACTTTCTCAATAAAAAATGGAAAATTGAAATTATTAAGAACATCTTTCTTTTCCTCCTTATTTTAGGCATCCTCTTTTCCACTCTTACTAGTTTAATCCACCTTTCCGAACTTCCTCCCACCTCAACCCTTGAAAGGAATTTTGTTAAAATAAACGAAAAAGTGGCACCAAATCAAACTATTTTCTCTCATCCCCAAGATAGTTATTTAATCGAATACTTCGCTAAAAGACCTGCCTTCATACATTATCATGATACTGATTTTAAAATAAAAAAAGACCTTACCGACCAGATTTTTGAATCTACTTACATCAAAGAAACTTTTCCTTTATTAGAGCAAACTAATATCTCTTATATCTATTTGCCTCCCGAAACCAAAGCAGATTTACCACCTGATAGGGGACTACTTTTCCTTCTTCAGAACGAAAGATTTAAAAGAATCTACAAACGCAACGATATTGAACTTTGGAAATTTGATTAAAAGTCATTTCCAATAAAAAACGAGAAAATTTGGTGTAAAATGGATGCTCTTTTAAACTATATTTTGATGGGAGTCTATTTCCTCTCTTTCTTTTTCGTCGTTTTCTGGTTAATCACTTTTTTTTCTGAACCCGAACAAAAAAAAGCTAAAAAACTAACCAATTTTCCTGTAGTAACTATTGCCGTTCCTGCCTACAATGAAGAAAAAACCATTCAAAAAACACTAAAATCACTAATCAATTTAGATTATCCTCAAAAAAAATTAGAAATTATTGCTATTAACGATGGGAGTGATGATAAAACCAAGCTTAAAATAAAGGAAATCATCAAAAAATATCCTAAGTACTCCATTCGCCTTATCGATCAGGAAAACCAAGGCAAAGGTGCTGCTCTTAACAATGCCATCAAAATTTCTCGGGGGGAATTCTTTGTTTGCTTAGATGCTGATTCTTTCGCCCAGAAAAACGCTTTGAAAAAAATTTTACCTCACTTTGAAGAAAATGAAGAAGTAGCTGCCGTTCTTCCTTGTCTTAAATCCAAAGGTGGCAAAAATCTAGTTCAAAAAATGCAACGTTACGAATACGTAGTCAATATGTTTTACAAAGAATTAATGGCCAAATTAGATTGTATCAGAGTTACTCCTGGGCCTTTTGCAGTTTATCGCAAAGCAATTATACAGAAAATTGGTGGTTTCGATGAGAATAACCTTACTGAAGATTTAGAGATGGCACTTCGATTACAAAGATCGAATTATAAGATTGTCCAAACTTTAGAAACTAATGTATTTACCATCCCTCCCGATACCTTTAGAGAGTTATTAAAACAAAGAAATCGTTGGTATAAGGGTTCTATTCTCAACACCATCAAGTACAAAGATATGATATTCAAAAGAAAGTTTGGTGATTTTGGAGTTATGCAAATGCCTTTAACTTTAATCTCTGGAGTTATGACTATTTTGATTTGCTTCTCTTTTCTCTACTTTTCTCTTAAACCCCTCATCAATAAACTCACTCAATTAAACCTTATTAACTTTGATTTGTATCCTCTGCTTATTTCTGCTAAAAATTGGATTTTAAATTTTCACTTGTTAGATCTAGATTTTATTTTAATCAGTTTAGCTATCGTGATGGCCGTTACGTCAATCTACGTTCTAAAACGATCTCACATCAACACAAAAGAAAAAGTATTTAAATACGGGGCTATCCCCCTCTTCTGTTATATGTTCCTTTATTTTTTCATCCTAGGGGTGGTTTGGATTAATATCAGTTTTGATTTATTGTTTAGGAAACAACAACAACGGTGGTAAAAAATAGTTACCAGAAAAATTAGTAAAAACAGGTACTTAATCGCTTTTCTTATTACCTTGATAGTTTTTAGCCTAGGTCTTTTTCTCGGCTTAATCGTAGAAAATGAACGAGTCCAATTAATCCAAGAAAATGATCAACAGCAAAAGATTGATTTTAATTCTTTACAACTACAATATCAATTTATTGACTTATTTGGTGAAGAAAAAAATTGTGATGCCCTCGAAAAAACCTTTGAAGAAAGTATCAAAAATTTAGAAAGTACTCGTAAAAAAATAGAGAAATACTTAGAGGACGCCAGCTCTAATAAAGACGAATTCGCTGTCCTCAAAAGAGAGTATACTTTAGCACAAATTCAATTCTGGTTATTAAATAAAAAAACAGAAGATATTTGTCAAATTGAACAAGCAACCATCTTATATTTCTACGCCGATAATTCGCAATGTTCTCAGTGTGCTAATCAAGAATTTGTACTTACTTATTTAAAAAATGAGATGGGAGTTCATTTGCTTAATTTTGCTTTTGATGCCCAATTTGAAGACGAACCCTTAATTGACATTTTAAAAAATGCCTATCAAGTTACGCAATATCCTACTCTAATCATTGAAGGGAAGAAATTTGAAGGACTGACTAGCAAAGAAGTCATCCTTCAAGAAATCTGCTCTAATTACCACGAATACAATAATGAATTATGTGCAGAGTATCAAATTATCAGAATCTCTTAAAATTATTCAACTATTAATCCTTTAAACTCTAAAATCTTCTTAACTGAAGCATCAATTCTTTCTCTGGAAATTTCTCCATCCAAAACTGCATCTGCAATTATACTAATCATCTTGTGCAATTCGTTAGGGTCAGAATTGAAATTTAACACTATATCTGAACCGGCCTTAAACACATCCAAATACATTTCGTCAACTGTATCATAAAATTTCTTAACACCTTGCATGTTAATCTCATCAGTAATAATCAACCCTTCAAATCCAATATCTTCTCTTAAGCCATCTATTATCTTCTTAGAAGCCACCGAAGGCTTTCCTTCCGAATTAACTTCTCCATAAGTAATCAGATGACTAACCATAATGGCCTTAACTGAACCTTTTTCTACCAGTGTCCGATAAGGATACAAATCTTGTTCTGTAATCTCTGCTGCTGCTAAAAATTTATGAGGATCTTTAATTACTAAGGTCTTTCCGGGATAATGTTTTGCTGTTGCTAGAATCCCTTCATCTTGCATTCCTAATATGTAAGCATTGGCTAATTCTGAAATGGATTCCTCATCGCCAGGAAAACTTCGACAATCCCAAATATCGTCGTTCAAATCCACTACTGGGGCGAAATCCACAGTTACTCCCATATCACTCAAATATTTCCCTTCTATTTTTCCCTTCTCAAAGGCTTTGCCCAAAGTATCTACTTCATTTACCGAACCAAATTCCTTAAAATGGGCGAAAGGATTCACACAACCCTCTAGATCTACTGTAATCATGAAAGGGATACTCATTCCTTCTTGAAAGCTAGCAATCGTGCTAGTGAATAATTCATTACTTTCCATGGCATGTAAGTGAACCCCACCAATCTGCATTCTTTTATACGCATCAGAATAATATCTCACTCCCAAGGTCACTACCATTTGAGCAATTTTCTGTTCTAAGGTTAAATCATCTAAATCTATCACTCCATTATCAATTTTAGGCATTGGTTGGCTGGGAATTAATACTCCAGTAACTTTAGCTACACTTAATGCTCCTAAGGCTACATTCAAAATTATTAAAGAAACTAGAAAGTAAATAGCTACTCTTTTATCTAAAACTCTTTCTTTCTTCACTCTACCTCTTTTTTTTTTCATGGTTAACTTTAATTAAATTTACATTGATTAAACGCTTTAGTATTTACTAAATAACTAATTGCACCGGGCCCAGTAGAACATTTCTTGTCCACGGTCCATTTTTCTCCATCTATCATAATAGTTCCTCTTTGATTATCACAACCCAATTGCATCTGTAACCCATAGCAACACAAATTCATATCTATGGGGGAATTTTTACCTTCAAAACTAGCTATGCAAACTGGTTCGCTATCATCTAACCAGTACTGGGCCTTTCCTAAAGTAGGTAAATTGACATCCAATAAATGTAATGAGAAAAAAACTACTCCCAACATCAAAGCCACATTCATAGTCCACATTATTTTTTCTTTCATCCAGATAAAATAATAAGAAAATACTATTTAAAACTTCCTCTTCCTCACTGTAATCAAATCTGCCATAGTCATTTCTCCAGATTTAATTCCTTTCAGATCTATTTTCTCTTCTTTAACCCTTTCCACCAAATCGACTCTCAAAACCCTTTCTAATCTTCGTGCCACATTAAGCTCGGGCGTCAAACTGTTAGATTCCCATTTCTGGACGACACTCCATTTTTCATTTAGAAATTTAGCAAATTCTTCCTGATTCCATCCTTTTTTCTCTCTTACTCTCCGTATCATATCTGAAAAGTCAACTACTACTCTTTCTTCGATTTCTTCTCGAATAATAGTTTTTTTCTTTGGTACCACAATAGAAACTTTTTTCTTTACTTTCCCCAAAATAGTTCCATGCTTTCCACATTCCCCACAAACCGCTAACTCTGTCCCTTCAATTTCTGCTCGGAGTAATTTTTCCAGCTCCCTACCACAAAGATCGCAAGTTGGCATCTTAATAATTTAAACCAAACAACTATTAAAAACTTGTTAAAAAGGCCATTAATTACCTTCCAGTTAGCAGAATGCTGTTGCCTTAATTCAAAAAGTATATAAATGTTGATTTTGACGAGAAATAAATGAACTATTTAGCCTTAAGTTTCGCCATCAGTTTCTTAATTACCTTATGGATTACTCCTTCCTGGATTAAAAAAGCCAAAAAAGCCAATTTAACTGGGCAAGATATCCATAAATTAAACAAAAGAAATATTGCCGAAATGGGCGGAGTGATTACCTTATTGGGTTTTTTAATTGGTGTTTTGAGTTATATCGCCATTAGAATTTTCCTATTCAATGTTAACACCCACATCGCATTTATCTTAGCCATTCTCACTGCTATTTTAATGGCCGGAGCCATTGGCATTATTGATGACATTCTTGGCTGGAAAATTGGTTTGAAACAATGGCAAAAACCCTTACTGACTTTATTAGTCGCTGCTCCCATCATGGCCGTCAATGGTGGAACCAGAATTATGTCTTTTCCTTTCATTGGAAACATAGATTTAGGAATCATTTACCCCTTGCTCATTATCCCTGCTTTTGTCTTAGTGGGAACTAATGGCTTCAATATGTTAGCCGGTTATAATGGATTAGAATCTGGAATGGGTATTATTATCTTAAGCACTTTAGCTTATTTTAGTTACATCTATCATTCCCCCTGGTTAGCAGTAGTAGCCTTATGCATGGTCTTTTCCTTACTTGGCTTTTGGCTTTACAATCGATTCCCAGCCAAAGTTTTCCCAGGAGATACCTTAACTTACACCGTGGGAGCTTTAGCTGCCACCATTGCCATCTTTGCTAATCTAGAAAAAATTTTCTTAATTCTTTTCATACCTTACATTATCCAATTCTTCCTGAAATTGGGTGGCCGATTCAAAAAAGAAAGTTTTGCTCAGATTAAAGAAGACGGAACTTTAGTACCCCGATATAAAAAAACTTATGGCGTAGAAAATCTAACTGTCAAAATACTAAATAAATTAAAAATAAGAACTACTGAAAAAAGAGTAGTCCATACACTTTATTTTTTAGAAGTGTGTTGTGTCGGACTAACATTTATATTATAAAATGAAAATTGTTATTGTCATTCCTGCCTATAATGAAGAAGAAACTATTGGTCAGGTTATCGAACAAATCCCTCGAAATTGTGCCAAAAAAGTACAAGTTTTAGTTATTGATGACGGCTCTCGAGATAGAACTGTGGAAGTAGCCAAAAAAGCCGGTGCAGATAAAATAATCTCTCATAACACTAATCTGGGTTTGGGTGCTGCATTCAAAAATGGCATTGACGAAGCTCTTAAGATGGGTGCCGACATTATTGTTAACATTGATGCTGATGGTCAATTCAATCCTCAAGACATCGCTAAAATAATTAGGCCCATTGTAGACAACAAAGCTGACATGGTTACTTGTTCTCGTTTTAAAAATCCCAAACTAACTCCAGACATGCCTAAACTAAAGATTATTGGCAATAAATTCTTTGCTAAACTGCTCAATTTATTTCTTAAAAAAAACTATCATGATACTCAATGCGGTTTTCGGGCGTATTCCAAAGAAGCTGCCTTAAATTTAACTCTTTTCGGTCGGTACACCTACACCCAAGAAGTATTCATTGATCTGATCAAAAAAAGATTTCGTATTATGGAACTGCCTTGTGTGGTCAAAGGAGAAAGAAAAGGCCGCTCGCGATTAGTCAAGAGTATCCTTTCTTACGGTTTTAAAGTAATGTTAATCATCATCAGAAGTATGAGGGATTACGAACCCTTAAAATTCTTTGGTGGAACTGGAGCAGTTCTTTTCCTAACTGGAGTATTCAGTAGTTTACTGCTTTTCATTAGATTTTTGATCGTCAACAAATACGACCCGTATATGAGTTTAATTTATCTCAACATTTTTCTAATTGTTATCGGTTTCCTCCTCATCATTTTAGGATTAATCGCCGATATGTTAGATCGGAATCGACAATTACAAGAAGAAATACTTTACAAACTCAAAAAACAAGAATTAGAAAATAAAAATATAAAATAAATACAAAATGTGTGGTATCTGTGGGTTTAACTGGGAAGACAAAGAGTTGCTTAAAGGGATGACTAGTATTATCCGGCACCGTGGTCCTGATAGTGGTGGGTTATACACTAACCAAAATATTTCTCTGGGCCATCGTAGATTAAGTATTATTGATCTTTCTGCTGCTGGTCGGCAGCCGATGTGTAATAAAGAAGGTAATGTCTGGATTACTTACAACGGAGAGATATATAATTTTCCCGAGATTAGAAAAGTCTTGGAGGAAAAAAAGTATCGCTTTGATTCTAACACCGATACCGAAGTAGTTCTTCATGCTTATCAAGAACTCGGCGAGGGTTGCTTACAATATTTTGATGGCATGTTTGCTTTTGCTATCTGGGATCAAGATAAAAAAGAACTTTTCTTAGCTAGAGATCGTTTAGGAATCAAACCATTATATTATTACTGGGATGGGCAGAAATTTATTTTTGCTTCAGAAATCAAAGCCTTATTACTGGCGGGCATTCCGCGTAAAGTTAATTTACGTGCCGCTAAACAATATTTACAATTACGTTACATTCCTGGAGAAGATACTTTATTCAAAGGGATAAAAAAATTATTGCCTGGACACACCCTGACACTCAAAGATGGAAAAATTGAAATCAAACAGTTTTGGAATCTTCCCGTTCCCAAAATCAATAAAAGTGGATTGACCGAAACTGCAGAGTGTATCAAAAGATCTCTTTCGTCTTCGGTAGGCAAGAGATTAATTGCTGATGTCCCAGTGGGAGTTTATTTATCGGGAGGTATTGATTCTGCTGCCATTACTGCTTTTGCGGCCCAATTTCAAAAAGAACCCGTCAAAACTTTTTCCGTGGGCTTTGATTACGATAATAAAGTTGATGAACTAAACAAGGCCAAAGCCATTGCCCAACATCTACAAACTGACCATCACGAAATTGTGGTTGACGGTAACATTTCTCCTTTGTTGCCCAAATTAATCTGGCACTTAGACATGCCCCACGGCGATCCAGTAATTATTCCCCAATTTAAATTGTCTCAACTGGCTTCACAAAAAGTAAAAGTAGTATTGTCCGGTGAAGGAGCCGATGAACTTTTCGCGGGTTATGTTCAATATAAAACTTTTTTACAAGCTCGTAAAACTTTCTTCTTACCTAAAACCCTCACTACCAATATGGCTAGTGCGGTTCCCATTAAAATTTTAGATAAGTTTTTTGATTATCCTGCTTCAGTTGGTGAAAAAGGTAAAGAAAAAGTAATTGAATTTTTAGATAATAT
>JAAOXZ010000050.1 GCA_018221085.1 Candidatus Woesearchaeota archaeon | reverse complement strand
ATTGATTTCACTTGTCGACTTAAAAAACCAGTGACTCCAGAAAAAATTAATCTGGCCTTTCAACAAGCTGCTAGAAAAGAACTTAAAGGCATTATAGAATACTCCGCAGAAGAACTGGTCTCTACCGACATTTTAACTAATCCTCATTCCGCTATCTTTGATTCTAAGTTAACCCAAGTAATCGATGGCAAAACTGCCAAAGTCTTCGCCTGGTACGACAATGAATGGGGTTATTCTTGCCGGATGATAGATATGCTCAAAATCATGAAATGAGTTTGAGTGCCCAGAATTCTATTTCCTTAATTCTTCTTCGATTCTTAATAAACGATTGTACTTAGCAGTTCTTTCTCCCCGACAAGGTGCTCCGGCTTTAATCATTCCACAGCCCAAACCAACCACTAAATCAGCAATAAAAGTATCTTCAGTCTCTCCAGAACGATGTGACACCATCACTTTCCAGCCTGCCTCAACCGCCATCTTAGCTGCTGCCAAAGATTCAGTTAAAGTTCCAATTTGATTCACTTTCAACAATAAACAATTACAACTTCCTTCTCGAATGGCTCCTTCAATTCGTTCTACATTAGTTACTGTTAAATCGTCTCCCACCACTTGAATGCCGCTTTTTTCCCTCAACTCGGCAAAACTTTCAAAGTCCTCTTCCTCAAACGGATCTTCCATAGAAAAAATCTTATATTTCTTAATCAATTGCAAATAATATTCCAATAATTTTTCTTTACTAAATTTTTTATGTAATTGATACTGCTCTTTTTTTCTATCATAAAAATCCGAAGCCGCACAATCCATCGCTAGATCTACTTTGTTAGTATAACCCGCTTTCCGAATCGCTTCTTTTAATAATTGCAAGGCTTCTTCTGCTTTTTTTACCGGTGGAGCAAAACCTCCTTCGTCTCCTACGTTAACGGCATTTTTTCCATATTTTTTTTCTATGATTTTTTTTAAAGTATGATACACTTCACTGCCCACTCGCAAGTTTTCTTTAAAACTTTTCATTCTAGGTGCAATCATGAATTCTTGGATGGCTAATTTATTTCCAGCATGTTTTCCGCCATTAATGACGTTAAAAAAAGGTCTAGGCAATTTCATTTCTTTTTTGGAAAGTTCTGATAAGTATTCAAACAGAGATTTCTTCTTCACACTAGCTCCTGCTCTGGCTACTGCTAAAGAAATTCCCAACATCGCATTAGCCCCCAACTTACTTTTATTCTCGGTGCCATCCCACTTCAACAATAAACCATCAATTTGTTTCTGTTTTCGGCAATCAAAGTTCTTTAATAGTGTGGCTAATTTGTTGTTGACATGCCTCACTGCTTTTTGTACTCCTTTTCCACCATACCTTTTTCCCCCATCTCTTAACTCCACTGCTTCATACCTTCCAGTACTAGCTCCACTAGGTACGGCTGCAGAAAATCGTTTCCCTTTCACCACTACTTCTACCTCTACTGTCGGATTCCCTCGACTATCTAGAATTTCCCTTGCTTTAATTTTAGTTATTTT
>JAAOXZ010000049.1 GCA_018221085.1 Candidatus Woesearchaeota archaeon | reverse complement strand
TCGTTCTTTGGCATCTTCTGATATTTTATACTGGAGGCAATTAATATGACTAACTCAAACGTACAGCCGATTTTTATTCTACCAGAAGATACTCAAAGAACTACTGGTAAAGATGCACAGAGAAATAACATCGCAGCCGCTAAAGCCGTAGCTCAAGCGGTCAAAACTACTTTAGGTCCCAAAGGCATGGATAAAATGCTAGTGGATAGTATGAATGACGTGACCATCACTAATGATGGCGTAACGATTCTTAATGAAATGAGTATTGAACATCCAGCAGCTAAGATGATTGTGGAAGTGGCCAAGACTCAAGAAGACGCTGTGGGAGATGGAACCACTACCGCAGTAGTTCTAGCAGGAGAATTATTGAAAAAAGCTGAAGATTTATTAGATCAAGAGATTCATCCGGCTGTGTTAGCCAAAGGTTATCGTTTAGCAGAAGTAGAAGCCCAGAAACTATTACAAGAGATGGGAGAACCGGTTACTGTCAACGACGACACTATTCTAAAAAATATTGCCATTACGGCTATGACTGGGAAAGGAGCAGAAGCTAATAAAGAAAAACTAGCGGAATTAATTGTCCGAGCAGTCAAAGGAGTGGCTCGAAGCGAAGAAAATGGCATTAAAATTGATATTGAAAATATTAAAGTCGAGAAAAGAGTAGGAGAAAGTGCGGATAAGAGTTCTTTAGTGGAAGGTATTTTGTTAGACAAGGAAAGAGTTCACCCGTCAATGCCTAGTAAAGTTAAAGAAGCTAAAATAATCTTACTGGATTGTGCTTTAGAAATTAAAAATACTGAAATTGATGCCAAGATACAAATCACAGATCCCGCCCAATTACAAGCCTTTTTAGATAGTGAAGAAAAAACATTGAAGGACATGGTTAGTAAAATCAAAGAATCTGGGGCAAACGTAGTAGTTTGTCAGAAAGGTATTGATGATTTAGTTCAACATTTTTTAGCTAAAGAAAATATTTTTGCGGTACGAAGAGTCAAGAAAAGCGATATGGAAGCTTTAGCTAAAGCTACTGGGGGGAAAGTGGTTAGCAATTTAAAAGATTTTAATAGTGGTGATTTGGGAGAAGCAGGTTTAGTTAGAGAAGAGAAAATCGGAGATGAAGAAATGGTTTTCATAGAGAAATGTAAAAATCCTAAAGCAATGACTTTACTAGTTCGCGGAGGAACTGAACATGTAGTGGAAGAAATTAAACGAGCAGTGAGCGATGGTATTGGAGATTTGGCCGCAACTTTGAGAGAAGGAAAAGCAGTTGGTGGTGCTGGTGCACCAGAAATGAAACTGGCAGTCGGATTAAGAGATTTTGCCAATACCTTGAAAGGTCGCGAACAATTAGCAGTTCAAGCCTTTGCTGAAGCGATGGAAGTAATTCCACGAACACTAGCAGAAAATGCTGGTTTAGATCCGATTGATGCACTAACTAAGTTAAAAGCCGGTACTGCTAAATGGTGCGGGATCAATGTTTTTACTGGGGAAGAAATCAATTCCTGGGAAAACGGAATCATTGAACCCTTGAAGATTAAAACTCAAGCTATCAGTTCGGCAGCCGAAGTAGCAGAAATGATTTTACGGATTGACGATGTTATTTTAAGTAGTCAAGGTGGCGGAGCACCGCAAATGCCACCTGGTGGAATGGGCGGAATGCCGGGGATGATGTAGATGGGAAGATGGCGAGATCCAGTAAAATTGATGAATTGGGATAAAAAGTTACGATTAGAAGAACTGACAATTGATCAACAAAGTGAAATAGTGGGTAAAAAACGAGACAAGCTTTTTCGTGTGACCAAGTATGAATTAAATCGACCATTAATAATGGAAGTGAAATTATTTCCTAAGGATTTTGAAGGTTTACGAGCAGAAAAAAATCCCATACGTCATAGTTGGTGGGATCCAAAAGGACGAGAAGTAGTTTACGATTTGCTAGAATTTAATAATACTGTATATCGAAGATTCCGTAGGAATATCACCAAACGTTTCGGGAATTTTCCATTAGGTAATGAATTTGAAGCATATATTCGTGGAGGAACTTCTTATACTGAAGGAGAAAGTGGATTAGTCACTCTCGCTCGTGTTCCAGTAACTCCGATACACATTCAGGAAAGAGATTTTCAATATACTCCTGTTTTGAGTGGACAATCAGTAATCTATCAAGGAGAAGATCAAGCAAATTATGGTCAACCAATATGTCCTGGTGGAATAAATGAATAAAGATATTTATCTCCTGAATCCGCAGCGGTAGTTGATGATGTCTTTGATTTTTCCTTTTCTAAAGTGTTCTTTGTTCTTTAGTACATCGAGTTCGTCACATCTCAGTTCGTATGCCAGTTGGTAGGGTGTTTCAATCATTTTATTTTACCTCGTATATTTTT
>JAAOXZ010000048.1 GCA_018221085.1 Candidatus Woesearchaeota archaeon | reverse complement strand
GGTGTTGATAAAAAATATAAAGGAGCAAATCTTTAAAATAGTAATGGACAAAAATAAAGATACACTAGAGAAAAAATGCATAAACGGACGAGGAGCGTTCCGAATTAAATTAAAAGACGGACATTGTTATTGTGCGGCCCATAATTCAGATTGTCAATTTGTTGATTTAGTCGATGTGTTTTTAGATATTGGTAACGAAGATAGAGAGAAAATATATTTGGGATGTAAACTAGATAGGGAGTACGATTTCTAACAAAACATATAAAAATACCTCCAAGAAATAGAGTAAAAGGTGGGGAGACGATATAAAATGAAAGATTTAGAAACACAATGTGGGAAAGAAAGAAGTTTTCAGATTAGATTAAAAGAACAAGAAGGTCGATTTTGCATAGTAGCTCCAGAGAGAAATAACTGTAAGTACAGAAGTAAAGAGCACTTTGCAGAAATTGAGGGTTCACGCGGGAAAAAAGAATATTGCCGTTGTTTTAATAAACAATAAGTAACCTTATTTTTAATTTTTTTACCTCACAGTTTCATACTGAGATTCTTTAAGATCAGAAAGATAATTCTTAGCCCATTGTTTAAACCAGAAAGCAGTAGCTTTAATTAAACCCCACTGCTCAAAGCGACGCATAGAAGTAGTCACTCTAGTGTTAATCACCCCATATTTCCCCAACTTCTTCAATTTAATAATCAATTTGCGATGTTCCTTCACCGTCAACTCCGGATAGTATTCTACTTGATTAAAATCTTTTTTCCGACAAATTAAAGTGCCACTACAACCTTGATAGATTTTAGTCCAATTATAGAAATTTTTGAAAGATAAAGCCAAATGATATTTTAACTTAGAAGTACCTGGCTTGGTGAGAGTAGTAGCTACGGCATACTCTGGAGTGAATTTCTGGGAAATAGTCTGTAAAGTACTGGGTTCTAATGAGGTATCGGCGTCTAAAAATAACAAAACTTTGCCATTAGCATGTTCCGCTCCACGATTCCTAGCAATACTAACATTAGCTTTTTCTAAAGAAAGTACTTGAGTACTGCGATTAAGATATTTTTTGGCCACTTCTTCTGTTTGGTCAGTACAACCATTACAGACAATAATAGTTTCGTAATCTAAGAAATTTTGCTGTCTTAAACTTTGTAGGGTCTTCCCTAAGTATTTTTCTTCGTTATGGGCCGGAATAATAACAGAGATTTTAGGAAGCATTAAGAGAATAGATTTGGATGTTATTTTAATGATTGTTATTCTAGAAATTATATGTTGGAGTTTACAATGTCAGATAGTTAGCAGCCCAGAGCATGCCACGGTCGCAGAAATAGAACGGAGTACGGAAAGGTTTGACTTGTTTTTTAGTGGCAGAAAAGACTTCTAAGTAATTGTGGTATTTCTCAATCATTTGAGTATAAGATTGTTTATGCTTCTTAGCTAGTTCAGGATGGGTTTTTTTGATTAATTTGATGTAGAACGGGCCCATGTGTGTCCAGAGGGAATGTCGTTCATAATTCCTTAGGAACCATTCCTGCCAGATGAATTTAACTGGGGCTTCTTTAGAAGTAAATTTTAAAGGTATCGGTTGGTCTAAACCAGCATTTTGAAGCTCTTGTATGGCAGATTCCAACATTTCCTGATCTTGAATGATACCTAAGGCAAAAGGGAATATTTGAGCGTCTCCCGCAACGTATTCTTGCTTAGACAGATCATCGAAAAAGTATTTTCCAGACCAAAAATGTTGTTTCAGTAATTTAGGATAATTATATTTCTGAAACGGATTGTCTAGTTTCATAGTTTTAAGATCTTTAGCTAACATAGCCACTAAAACATTATCGTAACAAGAACTTTTTCTAACAGCAAAATCTTTCATCGAAGAAACAGGATCAGGTTTAACCAACCCAGTTAAAGGGTCAATAAATTCTTCAAAGAAACTTCTAATCTGCCAGTTGAGGAATTTTTTGTAGTAACGATAAGGAAAACCAGAAATTTTGATACTATGAATTAAATAAGGTAAGGAATCGACGGCAGAGTTAGGAAAGTCAAACGGTTTTCCGCTGGGAGTAAGAGTAGTGGTAATTTGACTGTATTTTTGAAAGCGGTTTAAGACGTATCTTAAAGTTTGGTGAACTTTCTTTTTATAGCCGAGTTGTAATAGCGATTTACAACACCACCCAAAGTCTCGAGTCCAGAATTGGGAGAAATTATTAGTAGAAGTTTGGAAGAAATGACCATTCCAGCAGGCATCGACTACTTGTTGGCAGATTTCCTTAGCATTGCCGTGGTATTTTTGAGGAAAGAAACGGGATTTTAAACTAGTGAAGAAAATACGACTGCCTTCGGTCAAATAATAAGTAAATTGAGTCATTTATTATGGAAGTGAGAGAAAGTAAATAAAGTTTTTGTTGGTTCAAGCCAATACACTCACTTTGTTCGTGTAAAATAAGCGGACCCGGGGAGACTTTCGCGAAAGCGAATTGGCTTTCCGTTCGAACTCCCGATCACTTCCTTACTTCTAAAGCGAAGCGTT
>JAAOXZ010000005.1 GCA_018221085.1 Candidatus Woesearchaeota archaeon | reverse complement strand
GAAGATACTTTTGAACTGCCTCAAGAATCATTGAGAAAATTAGGTTATAATATGGAGTCCTTAAAGGTGGCTTCGGCTCTGGCTTCTCCCGGTTCAGAAGTGGACGCTTCCACCGGTATAAGGTCTACCTTAAGAATGGGAGATTCAGCTCTGTTTGTGGGAGAAGTTCGTTCTAAGGAAGCAATTGCTTTATTTGAAGCTATGAGGGTAGGAGCGGCAGCTAATGTAGTTGCTGGAACGATTCACGCTGCTTCTCCATACGGAGTATATGATCGGGTAGTTAATGACATTGGAGTACCTAAAACCTCGTTTAAAGCCATTGATATTATTGTTCAATCTAATCCCATTAAATCCGCTTCCGGATTGAAGAAATATAAACGAGTGTTAGGAATTACTGAAGTACGAAAAGAATGGGAAGACGACCCTTTAAAAGAAGGGGCTTTTGTAGATTTAATGATTTACAATGCCGAAACAGACGAACTGGAAGTTACTGATGATTTAAAGAATGGTAACTCTGATGTTTTGAAACAGATGGCCGGCAGAATCAAAGAATTTGCTGGAGATTGGGATGCGGTTTGGAATAATATTCAATTACGGGCAGATTATAAGAAAGCCATTGTTGATGTTTATGATAAAATTAAAGATCCAGCATTAATGGAGGCACCATTTGTTATTGCCTGTAACGACAAGTTCCATCTTCTTTCCGACAAAGTTAAAGAAGAAGTCGGTAGTTTAGATCCTAAAAGAATTTTATTCGAATTTAAGGAATGGTTAAAGAAAGAAGTTAAACAAAGAAAGATGTGAAGAAATGCCCGTAGATCCAGAATATCAAGAGTTATTGGAAAAGTATAAGAAACGGATAAAAGAAGAACTAGGACAGGAAGTAAAAGTCACTCCTTCCGTAGTTTCTCGGGAATATCAACAATTCAAAAAAGAGATTTATCCTAAAAGATATTCATTATACGAAAAGGCCTGTAATTTTTCCGGAAAACTGTTGAAATTAAAAGTCGACCCCAAAAAAGCAACGAAATTACAGGAAAATATTGATTTGTGCCATTTACAAATAACTCCTTCTGGAGTAATTTCGTTTTCTATCCTAGCACCATTATTATTGATGTTATTTGGTTCTCTAATTTTCTTTGGTATTTTTCAAATGGTATTCTTTGTAGTGTTTTTCCTCTTTGCCGGATTAGTGTTGATTATGCCATTACAAAAATTACCCATCTTTATCGGTAATTCTTGGAGAATGAAATCATCCAATCAAATGGTGCAATGTATCTTTTATTTAGTTACTTACATGAAACACACTTCTAACTTGGAAAGAGCGATTGAATTTGCTTCCAACCATTTAACTCCGCCTTTGTCTCTGGATATGAAAAAAGTTCTGTGGAATGTTGAGACAGGGAAACATTCTTCGATCAAAGACTCCCTAGAAGAATATTTACTGCACTGGTCTAAATGGGATAAAGAATTCGTGGAAGCAGTACATTTAATCGAATCTTCTTTATATGCCGGCTCAGAAGATCGTCGTTTAGCCTTATTGGATAAGTCCTTGGACGTTATTTTAACCGGAACTTATGAAAAAATGCTTCATTATGCCCACAATTTAAAATCGCCGATGACCATGCTCCATATGTTAGGTATTATTCTACCTATATTGGGATTGGTTATTCTTCCGTTAGTAGTCTCATTTATGGGGGGGGAAGATTCTTCTCCGATTAGGATGGCAGTTTACATTGCCATGCTTTACAATGTTACCTTGCCCATCACCGTTTATTACTTGGGAAAAATTATCCTTTCCAAAAGACCGACTGGCTATGGCGAAACAGATATTTCTGAACAGAATCCCGAATTGAAAAAATACAAAAATGTTTTAATCCCGTTGGGGAAAAAGTTTAAAATAAAAATAAATCCACTTTTTTTTAGTGTAGCACTTTTGGCGGTGTTGTTGTTGGTGGGTTTTAGCCCTTTGATTCTTCATACTTTAAATCCTGGTTTAGAAATTCCTTTGGGAGAAAATTTCAAAATGTTAGGTTACATCTGCCCTACCAATGATGTGAATTGTGCTGATGTGGATAAAGTAGGTCCTTATGGATTAGGAGCCTCATTGTTATCTTTAGTAGCTATTATTGGAATTGGTCTTTCTTTAGGACTTTATTTCAAACTGCGTTCTAAAAATGTTTTTAAGATTAGACAGGAAACAAAAAAATTAGAAGGTGAATTTGCTTCGGCATTATTTCAATTGGGAAATAGATTAGGAGATGGCTTGCCAGCAGAAATTGCCTTTGCTAAAGTGGCTCAAACTATGGAAGGCACTACTTCAGGAAATTTCTTTAATCTGATTGAAAAAAACATTACTAAATTAGGGATGGGAGTTAAAGAAGCTATTTTCGATTCTAAAGTCGGAGCGTTAGTTTATTTCCCTTCTAAAGTCATCGAATCTTCGATGAAAGTGTTGATTGAGTCTGTTAAGAAAGGACCAAAAATTGCTGCCCAAGCATTATTGTCGATGTCTCGTTACATTAAAGAAATTCACCGAGTTAATGAGCGATTGAAAGATTTAATGGCCGATACTATTTCTTCCATGAAATCACAAATTAAATTTTTGACTCCTGCTATTGCCGGAATTGTAATTGGTATTACGTCCATGATTACCAGTATCTTAACTAACCTTTCTGCCCAGTTACAAACTTTTTCCGGAGGGGAACAATCAGGTATGGCAGCCGGAGGAATGTTAGAAATTTTTGGTATTGGTCTACCTACGTTCCATTTCCAATTAATTGTCGGTTTATATGTAGTTCAGATTGTTTACATTCTGACAGTTTTGGCCAGCGGTATTGAAAATGGTGCCGATAAATTAGGAGAAAATTATTCCTTGGGGAAAAATTTAGTTGGGAGTACCTTATTGTATTGTATTTTAGCGGGAGTAGTAATGTTGCTTTTTAATTTCTTTGCTCAAACAGTGATGACGAGCACATTAGGAACTTAAATTTAGAAGTAAAATATGGGAACG
Source organism: Candidatus Woesearchaeota archaeon (assembly GCA_018221085.1). Lineage (GTDB taxonomy): Archaea > Nanobdellota > Nanobdellia > Woesearchaeales > GW2011-AR9 > JAAOXZ01. Next base: position 486 of record JAAOXZ010000005.1, on the reverse strand, counting down.
GTGGGATTTGAACCCACAACACCCAGATATCTAAAAATTTGGACATTCCAAAAATCTTTGATTTTTCTTATCTTCAGTCTGGTGCTCTCCCAGATTAAGCTACGTTCCCGATAATTTATTTTAAAATCTAATCCTTCTTTATTAACTTTTTTGTTTAGATTGTAACTCTGGCAAGATATGTCTTTGATAAAACTCATAAGGATTTTTCTTATTGGCATATAATTTCATAAATTCATAACCTTTGTCATTAATAATTCTAGCTACGTCTTTTTTTAGTTTTCTCATTTTAAAGAAAGCCCGACCTTCAGATACTGTGGCAGTAACTACTCCAATCGCAGCAATTCCCCACCCTAAATCGTAGTTATTCTGTGCCACATAATTCCCCAATAATAGTATTCCTAATCCTCCCAAAGTAGGCAATCTGTGGATAAGATGATGTTCCTTATTCATCACATAATTACTAACTTTTTGAGCATACTCATCCAT
>JAAOXZ010000047.1 GCA_018221085.1 Candidatus Woesearchaeota archaeon | reverse complement strand
TGATCTTCATGAGTAAGTTCTGTCCCATGAATATCTTGAAGATAACCTAACTCTTTCAGTTTCTCTACCGAAGTATGAACTTCTTTAGGTTTAAAATGGGTAAGAGGTTGTTCGGTACTATCATATCTAGTAGTACCATCTTTATTAACATAAATGCCATGTTTAGCTCGTAAGATCCCTTTAGCTAAATGTTCTGGCAATCGATCTTTATTGGAAGTTCCTCTCACTCCCTTAATTAAATCTGGGAATATTTTCATTTGGAGTTTTTCTAACGCCTTATTAAAATAATGTTTTATATCTAAATCTATATGTTTATATTTCTGAGCGGGTCCGTGTTGACAAGTTTCTTCATCTAAATCTCCACAAAAACGACAAAAATATTTTTGAATAGTTTTTTGATTGCAGTTTTCACAAACAGAATAAATAGTTTCTTTGTTACAGGAGGAACAATAAAAGAAAGGGAACCCCGACCTAACCTTTCCTGCTTTTAAAGCAGCTTGGAAAGATCTTAATCGACTTCCTTCTTCTCCAATTGGAAACATAGCATGAGGAGAACCAGTCATCTTTCTTTGTTTAGCTTTTTCTGGACGACCCATCCGAGCACCAATAAAAGTTCCGGATTTATCTCTTAGAACTACTGGAGATATCTGATTTAGAATTTCTAAGGCGTTGGTTTCTGGAAAGGATTTTAAATTCAGATTCCGTAAATCTTCTTGGTTAGTAAAATTAAAACAGTGAGCTAAAATAGTACTTTCTTGAGATTCAATAACTACATTTTCTTTGCTGATTACTAAGTGAGGGAAACCGATATGTTCCAAGACTTTTTTGGCTTTTTTAGTATTATTATTAAACGGCAAAATTATTTTTAAAAATTTATCTCCTTCTTTTTTGAAACTACCTTGCAGCAACCATTCTTTTAACAGAAGGAGATCTGATTGGTTAATCAATTTCCAGTGGTAAGTATAATTGGGATGAAGAGGAATTTTCATTTCGTGAGATAATTTGATAGCTTCTTTAACGGTCGGAAAAATAGTGAGGTGTTTTTCAAAAAGTTCTTTAAGCCGTTCTAAATCAATATCAATTAAATTGGCCAGCTTTTCTAAATCAAAATTACCAAAAGTATCCACTACTGATTTTTCTAATTCTTGAATCCACCATTCTGGACAATATCCTGCTGGAATTAACATATGGCCAAATTCAGAAAAATCACCATAATCGGAAAGAATATCTCCTAAAAAAAGAATTTTTTCAAGTTCGGGATTAATTTCTTTAGCTTGTGATCCAGAAGTTATTTGTAGAACACTTTGATCTTTTAATCTAACAATTGGCCCTTCAATAGAATCACAAACAGAAACCGAAGCTCCTTTACTGGGTCGCTCTATTTTTAATTGGGTGCCTATAGCAATATAATCATTTAATAAATATTGGGTAGCTGGATGTAAGGCAGCAGTAGCAAAACCGGAAGTTCTGGTTCGACCATATCTTAAACGAAAACCGCCTGGTGCTAAAGGATGAGCTAAAACCGGACGGCCAGCCACCAAATCCGCAATATAAGTATAATTGGGTTTAATCTTTTCTTCTTTTTCAGAAGAAGTAGTTTTTTTGTTTTCACCTGCTGCCGCTTTAGCTTTCTTTTGAATTTCTAAAAATTCTCCTAAAAAATCCCAGTCTAAACCAAAATCCTTACCCCACTCTTGAATCCTTTTCCAAATTTTGGGGGCTTTTTGAGAAAGTCCTTCCGCCAGAACCAAACAAAATCCTCCACGAATACGATTAGTTTCAATACGAGGAAGGTCTTTATAATTGGATACTTCAAATTTTTCCGTGGGATCTCCATCAATCTCTACGGGCATGTGTTTAGCTAAGAATTTTATTTCTGCTTCAGAAGGATGATACTGTAAATTGGTAACTCGGTCATGATAATCGTGGATCTCTGAATTCCAGCGATTGATTTCTTTTTCATTAGGATCATATTTAGCATAACCCATTTTAATACGAACATAATCTCCAATTAAAGACGAAACTGCGGCACCAGTTCCTCCCGCACCCCTCACTGGGCCGGCGTATTTAAGTGCCATATACTCTTTACCATCTTTTCTTTTTTTGATTACTAAACCAATAAAACCCTCTAAAGGAGCAGAAACAATTCCTAAAGTGAGATATGCGAAACCGACCCTAATGCCAACTTCCATGGATTCTAACTTATCTTTAAATTTACAGAATTTTTCTTTGGCCACTTCTTCAGCGATGGTTAAAGCGACACGCCAGTCAAGGAGAGTATATTTTTTTTCTAATTCTTGAATTCTATTAGTAATTTTACTGCTTACTTTTTTTTCTAAAAATTGAGGAGTAAGCATAGAAATTAAACCGATAACTCTCTCGGCCATATTTTTAGCTAACGGAATATTGACATGATCTTCCGGATCTAAACCTTTTTTTCTGATTTCATTAGCTATTTCGTAACAATGATTAACTCCTTGTTCGATATTTCGGAAATAAGTTTTTATTTCCTCTGAAGCTTTTATTTCTGTCATATTTTTATTTATCTTTTATCTGTTTTATTTATTTTAATTTTCAAATAAATTTTAATATTTTTATTTCTCTGGTTTTAAGATTAACAATCGGAACTCTAGCGGGCTGTGGTTCGTGACCTACTTTTTCTTGAAAACTAGTCTTAGCCTGCCAACAAGAACCACAAATCATAGTTACATTTCGATAATTAGCAGCCACGGCATAATGAATATGTCCAGTAACAAAAAAATCGGGAATTTTTTTAATTAATAAATAATCTTCTGGCGAAGGAAAATAAGGAGTGGAAGTAAAAGTAGGTGCTAAATGTCTTCTTCTTAGAAGGAATTTCATAATTAAATCTGCACGTTGATAGCCTCCATTACTACGGATACTATCTACATTAGCCACGTAATAATCAAAAGAATAACCGTGATAAAGAAGGATATCAAATCCAGGGAAATCTTTAGTTTGGGCAATGTTAATTGACGCCGGATTACTAACTAAAGTGACATTAGGTAATTCTGACAGAGGCTGTGCATATTTAAGATTAAAAGCAGGTTGAGGTTCAGCTAAATGAAGAGGTTCGTGATTTCCCGGACAGATAATAATTTTAATATGAGCTGGAACTCTTTTTAATAATTCCGCCGCTACACTAAACTGTTGATAAACATCTTTAATAGTTAATTCTTTATCTTGATTAGGATAAATCCCGACCCCATCTACAATATCTCCCGTAATAACAAGATATTTTATTTTTTGCGAAAGTTCTTTTTGTTCTTGATTACCTGTTTCTCCATTAAGCCAAGAAAGAAACTTTTTAAATTCTTTTTCTAAAAATTCTGTAGAACCCACGTGAAGATCAGAAAGAAAAATAACATGTTCCTCTTCTGGAGCTTTTTTAAATTCTCTATCCAGTGGGATTTCAGGCCAAATAATCTTTTCAGCAAAAATAACATCTCCTTGATTAACTCCTTTGATTCCTATAACTTCATCCGGAACTAAATCTTTAGCTGAATCAAATAATTCTTTTTTATTTTTGGTTATTATTATTTTAATTTGGCCAGTTAAATCTTCTAAAACAGTAATAAAATTACCGGCTTTAGTTTGATTTATTTCAGAGATAATACCAATTAAAGATACTGTTTCTTTTTCTTTTTTATTTAAAATTTTATTAATAGAAAGAGTATTACTTAATTCTTGACGATTTCTTAAAATGTTTTCTATAAATTTATAACGAGAAATAAAAATTTTAGTAAAATCTCTAATTTCATATTTTTTAGGTTTATTTTGATAAGAATTTACTATATTTAATGCTGAATCAGATAAATTATTGTTATTTTCATTACTGTCTTTTTTATTCTGATCTAATTTTTGTTTTAAATCATTCAAAAAAGAAGAATAAGATTCGGTTTCTTTATTTTTTTCAAAATATACTCTAAATTTATCAAATTCTAATAATTCTGTAGTTTGTGATTTTTTTTCTAAAAAGAATAGATTATCTTTGTTTAAAGTTAATAATAAAGAAAAAAGATTACATTCATTAAACTGATCTAATTTTATTAATAATTCTTCAAAATTATTTGATTCCGAAAATTCTGATGATTCTAATAATTCTTTATTTAACAAAATCTTCTTTTCAAAACATTGATTAATTAAAGTTAATTGATCCATTTTTTTTTTAAGTTAAAGGATTAACTTAATCCTAATGATTTTTCTAAAAGTTCATTAATTTTAATAGTAATATCTTCAGTTAACGCTAAGGATATTTCTCTAGTTCTTCCATAACGGCCTTTAGAAATTATTTTAGCATTAATCAGTCCCAACATATCTAATTCAGCAATAATATCTGATATTCTTCTTTGTGTTAAAATACTAAGTTTGGTTTTTTTACATATTTTTTTGTAAAGGTCATATATTTCTCCGGTGAAAAATATATTTTTTTGTTTAGCAATCAGAAGAGTTGAATAAAGCACATTTTGAAATTGTTTTGGTTGATCTACAACACTATTAATAACACGATCATGTTCAATTTTTTTCTCGGCATCATCTAAATGATATATTTCCACCGTAGGGGAACCAGAACGTTCAGCAAGCTCTCCAGCAATTCTTAGGAGATCTATGGCTCTCCTAGCATCACCATGTTCTCTAGCAGCATACGCAGCACATTTTTCAATGACTCCTGATTTCAAAATTTCAGGTTTAAAGGCTTGTTTAGCTCTTTCCTGAAGAATAGTTTGAATTTGTAAGGCATTGTAAGGAGGAAAAATTATTTCTTCCTTAGAAAGGGAAGATTTAACTCTAGGATCCAGATTATCTAAAAAGAATAATCTATTGGAAACTCCAATTAAGCATATTTGAGCTTCTTTTAATTCAGAATTAATTCTAGTAAGATTATATAATATTTCATCACCAATCTTTTTAGTTAATTGATCAATTTCATCTAAAACAAGTATTATAATTTTATTTTCTTTTTCTAAAATATTATAAAATATATTATAAACTTCGTCTGTAGGTAAGCCAGTAGAAGGAATTTGTTGATTAAATTCTTTGATTAATCTAGCAATTAAACGGTATTCGGTATCAGCTACTCTTTTTAATTTACAATTAATGTAAATTGTTTTTAAAGAAGTATTATTTTTTTGTGCAGTTTCTTCCATAGACTTAAGAATATGTTTAACAGTTAGTGTTTTTCCACACCCTGTTTTACCAAAAATAAATAAATTAGAAGGTATTTCTAATCTCAAAGCTGGAGCCAAAATATTAGCAACTTCCATTATTTGTTCTTCACGATAAAGAACATTATCGGGAAAGTAAGAAGATTGAAGAACTTTCTTATTAGAGAATATAGATTTCTTTTTTAGGAAATTATCAAAAAATGTTGTAATCTTCATCTTACCCCTCTGTTTCTTATGGAAACTTATTTTTTAGTTTGGTTTTTTGATTTTAATAGATTATTGGGATTTATAAATTATTCTAATGCTAAAACTATAAGATACAACATATAAATTTAAGAATTGTTTGAAATAATATATTATTTATTATTAAAAAAGATTTTATTATATTATTATTATATTATATTATTATTAATTATTATATAATATATTATATATATTATATATAATATTTACTATATAGAAAAGAAAGAAAGAAGAGAAAAAGTGAAAGAAATTTTTTGTTCTAAAGAGTTCCATAGGAAATGAAGGGGTCTGTTAAATTTGAGAATAAAATTTTAAAAAACAGAAAATTTTATATATTTCAATTATATAATATACTTATTAACTTAAGTAAAATTTAAAAAAAGAGGTGGAAAATATGGAATTAGATAGTTTTTTTATAATAGTAATTATTGGAGTTCTACTGGGAATTGTTTATTCATTAAAAAAAATATTCGGTTTAGAAAAAAGGATAATCAATATGGAAGCTAGAATAGCTAGTAAAGTAGTTAGAAAAAAAGTTAGTAGAAGAAAAAAGAAATAATTTTTATTATTATTTCTTTTTAATTGCTTTTTTCTTAATTTTCTTTTTTGATTTTTTCTTTACTGGTTTAGTTCCTTTTTTTGAAGGTTTATTCTTTTTTTGAGATGTTTTCTTGGAAGGTTTCTTTAATTTAATTTTCTTTATAGTGCTCTTTTTCTTCACAACTTTCTTTTTAACAGATTTCTTCTTAATTTTCTTCTTTTTTGGTTTCTTTTTAGTTGCTTTTTTCTTAACTATCGTTTTCTTAGCAGTTTTTTCCTTAGTTAATTCTTCTTTGATAATTTTCTTCTTTTGAATTTTTTTAATCATTAATTTTTCTTTCTCAGCATTTTTTAATTCTTCTTCTAATTTAAATATTCTTTTTTCTAATTTAATGATTATTTTAGGATCATGATGATGAGATATTAACTCTCCACATTCAGGACAACGAAATTCAAAATCAATAGCTTGATCAAAATCTAAGCGAATACATTTTTTAGGACAAGTATAAAATTGTTCAGTTTGTTCTTTTTTTAATCGTGCTTTTAATTTAATTAACTCTACTTTTTTATTTTTAAGATAAAGAAATTTAATATTATCTGGAATAAGAGTCCAATAATAAATATACCATCCTTTTTGTTTATCTTTCTTCCTAATAGAAGAAATTAGATTATAATTATAAAGTTTGTATAGTAAATTTCTAACAATTTTAATATCTCTTTTTAAATTAGTAGCAAGAACAAATTCAGAGATATTTTCTTTACTTTTAAGCTCTCTAACTAAACGTAAGCCTTCGGTTCCGGCAATACTAATAATAACTTCTTCAATTTTGCTTCGAGTAAGTTTCATTTAAATATAAAATTAACAAATAGTCTTTTAAATCTTTTGGTTTATACTGAACAATAATTAGTTTTTTAACTAATTATTGTTGGTATGTCCTAAACAGTAATTATTTATAAATTTTACTTACTGTTTAGTATATTATGAGTTTTTGGAAGGTCATTCCTTTATTTTTGATTAAATCTTGGGAAATGGCAAAGCAACTACCAGTATTTTCTAACTCTTCTGGTTTAAAAAAATGCCAAGGTTTATGATCAAATCTAATGGCTAACCAGGGTTCAGCACCAAATTTATTACAAAATATGATTAATTGTTTAATTTCTTCCGAATTAAAATATTTTTTACCTTTTTTTAAAGTTTTACATTCTATGGCTAGAATTCTATTATTATTACCGGAAATAATATCTGGACTAGGATATTTATTGGAGCCGGAACCAGCAATGCGATGGGCAGACCAGTCTTCGGTTTGCCAAAACATATGAATTAATTCTCTTTCCGCCCTAGTACCTTTAGCTTTACGAGACATAGTATTACCTTTTTTAAACCTTAAATTTCATAAAATCTTCAGCACAAACAACATTTTGGAAAACGGTTTTAACTTCTTCTCTAAATTTACTAATGTCTTTGTAACGAGGACTAAAATGAAGGAGAACTAATTTTTTTACTTCAGCTTGATTAGCTAACAGACCAGCTTCTTTAGCAGTCATATGATAATATTTTTCCGCCTTTTCCTGATGTTCGTGAAGAAAAGTAGCTTCAGAAATAAGAAGATCGGCATTCTGGGATAATTTAAGATAATTATTACAGGGACGAGTATCCATAAGGATAGTTATTTTTTTACCTTTAATGGAATAAGCAGCTTCTTGAGGAGTAATTTTTTTGTTTTTATAGGTAACTGTTTTATTTTTTTGTAATTTTCCCAATAAAATCCCAGGAATTTTTTTGATATATTGAGGTTTAATTCTTAATCTGTCTTTTTCCATAAAACTATAGCCTAGCGTGGGTGTACGATGGTCTAAAGGTCTGACTTCAATCGTAAACTCAGCAAAATCAAGAACTGTTTTTGTTTTAGGATCAATTTCCATAACTTCGTGTTCAATGGGAGTATCATTAGTGAAGGCTTTAAAGAGATAAGCAAGATTTTTTTTAGTACCTTTAGGTCCATAAATAAATAATTTTTTAGCAAATTGATCAGAAGCCATAGAGTACATTAATCCAGCAAGACCCAATGTGTGATCGCCATGCCAATGGGAAATAAAAATACGAGTAATTTTAGTCAGTTTAATATTAAGGTGTCTTAATTGTCTTTGAATATTTTCTCCACAATCAAATAAAATATTTTCGTTTTTATATCTAAGTAAAGTACCGACGTGATTCCGATCCTTAGTGGGCTGCATACAAGCAGTTCCCAGAGTAATTATTTCTATCATTTTATTGAGAAAGTACTCCTGCTAAATCATTTAAATTTTTTATTTTAGGGTGAAATTCACGAGTATTTTTTCGATCAATTAAAACTGTTTTGATATCGGCTCGTCTTCCAGGGATAATATCGCTTTGGACACTATCTCCAACTAAAACGCAATCTTGAGGAGTTAAATTTAATTTAGTTAAAACTGATTTAAGGAAAATTTTATCTGTTTTAATGGCTCCCATTTGGTAAGAAAAGAAAATTTGATCAAAGAGTTCATTCAATTGAAATTTTTCTAAGACTTGAGGAAGGGAAAATTTGTTGGTGTTAGAGATTAAAATAATTTGATACTCTTCTCTTAATTTTTTTAAAACTTCTATAGTTTCCGAATAAGGTTGAGCTAGCATCCAGGATTTATTCCATAGGCCGATTAATTCTTGGATTTTTTCTTCAGAAGGTTCAATATTAAATTCGCGACAAATATTTTCAAAAGCTTCCTGAAGATTAGAAAATTCCTGAGTCATAAAAGCATGTTCCATTCTAGTAATATAATCTGAGAAAGGTACATCTATTTGAAGGATGTTTTTAATCTGTTTGACTGGACTCCAAACTCCTTGTTCTGCTAAAGTCCCCCAAAAATCAAATAAGATTGCTTTTACCATGCTTGATGATATTCTTTTTATTCTTTATATTTGTTTTTGTTTTTTTACGTATTTTAAGGGATAAAGATTTAAAAAATAGAGAATAATAACTTTAAAAATGGAGAATATCATATTAATGAAAGAGAACCCAGAACTGTTAGAGTTAAGCAGTCAGTTAGGTTTTTCTAAAACTTTGTTTTTGGATAAAGATGTTGTTTTAGTTGAAGGGAAAAATAAGAAACAAGTTTTGAAAGAAATAAGAGAAGGAAAGAAGAAGGGATTAATGGTAATTGTCAGGCCAGAAACAGAAGAGATATTACGATTTGTATTGGAAAGAACGGAAGCAGATATGATTTTGGGTCAAGAATTAATCAATCCCAAGGATAGTGTCCATTTTAGAAGAGGAGGATTGGATCAAATTACTTGTAAGATTGCGGCTAGAAGAAGGAAGAAGATTGGGTTTTCTTTTAGAGATATACTTGGAGGCAGAGCCTCCGGTACCACTAAAGTGGTTTTAGAAAGCAAAGATAGAAGTAACTTGTTGGGAAGAATGATGTTAAATGTTAAGTTGTGCAAAAAGTACAAGGTAGAGTTAGTTTTAGGTAATTTTTCAAAAAGTAAGATGGAAATGAGAGGAAAACAAGAGTTAAAGGCGTTTGAGAGAATTCTTAAATTCTGAAAAGATAAAAAGAAGTTGACTTTATTTTTATTTTTTCGTAAGATTTATATATGTTTACTTAACATAACGAAAATATGCCCTCTAATTTTTTAGACGCGAAGGATACTGCTATTTTGTATCATTTAGACAAAGATGCTAGACAATCCAATTCTTCAATAGCAAGAAAAACAAGATTATCTAAAGAAGTAGTTAATTATCGAATAAAAAATTTAATGAAACGAGGAATTATAGAAAACTTTTACACCATTATTGACAGTTCTAAATTAGGATATACAATTTATCGTATATTTGTGCGATTTGAAAATGTAGATGTAGAAAAAGAAGAAGAGATTCTAGCTTTTTTAAAAAATTTAAAATCAATTGGTAGAATTGTGTTGTTAGAAGAAGATTATGACGTAGTCATCTTTGTTTGGGCTAAAAACGTATTTGAGTTTAAGGAAATTTTTAGTGAGATAATGACTAAATATGGTTCTTTTTTCCGAAAGCGTTTAACTACCATGGTAACAAATATCTGTTATTTTATCAACAATCATTTATTTAATACTTCTGACTTAGCAATGAAAGAAATTGGTGGAAAAGCTAATGAATTCTCTCTGGATGAAGCAGATATTAAAATCTTACAAATTTTAGCTAAAGATGCTCGAGAACATTTACTTAATATTTCCCGAACGATTAAAATATCTCCCAATACCGTCAAAGATAGAATTAAAAGAATGGAAAAAAATAAAGTGATTATTGGTTTTAAACCAAAGATTAATGCCGGCATATTGGGTTATCAACATTATAAGATATTTTTAGGATTAACTGACGTGGACCCTGCTAAACAGATTGGATTAAAAGAATATTTGAAGTTGAATAAAAATATTATCAGTATCACAGAAGCAATTGGTAGGGCAGATTTAGAATTTGAAATTCAAGTGAAAGATAGCACCGAACTGCATAAACATTTGAAAGAGTTGAGACAACAATTTGGAACCTTGCTTAAGGATTATAAGACGACTTTAGTAAGTAAAGAACAAGTGATTAATTATTTTCCTCAATGAGTAATTTAAGTGTCAGTTAATTGGAGTTATCTTTTTGGTTTTAGCAGAGTAATAAAATAAATTTATTTCACCACACTGACTTAATATTTTTCTGGCACGTAGAAGCTGGTTACGGGCAGTACGATAAGAATCTCCTAATTTAACTTCGTAAATATCCCATTTGGCGTCCCATATACCTACTAAGTCAAGTTCGCCAGAGATATCTTCCGCTCCAGGAATCGCTCTGTATTCAACATGTCTGAAAGTTAATTGGTATTTATATTTAACCAATTTTTCTAAAGTAACAACCGCTTGGTTATGTTTTTTTTCGGTTTTATTTAGCATTTTTAATGTCTGAAAAATCTCCTTTGATGGGAGAATTTTTGTGACGCCAAAAAACAGGAACATAGCATTCATACCACAACTTAAAAGTTTGGTCTTTCTGTTTTTTCAGCGTAATAGATAATCAAAGTTTTGGATTGGAAAACCTAAACTGAAGATAGGTATACTGGTGTTTTTATAGGGTTGAATGGCAGTACATATTCCTGCCCAATATAATCGATCACCTTTTCTGATAAAGTAAGGACTACCCGAATTACCAGTAGTGGCAGTAACTTCGATTGCCAGGAATTCTTTTTCTTGGAAGTTTTGATGTAAATTTACTACCGTCCCTTCGGTTGTTAAATGGTTGTCTCCCTTTAGGTACCCCGAAAGGAAAACTTGATTCCCTAGTTGTGGTTTGAGATCTAAATCTACTGAATATTTGTTGGAAACATGAATCTCTTGTTTAGTTCTCAAAATAGCAATATCTTTCTCTGTATCTACAGCAAAAAGTTCTAATTTGATATCGTCGAAGGAAGTGTGATCATAAAAATTATCCACTAATCTTATTTCCTCCTGTGTTTTTTGGTAAACTAATCGTTCTAATTCTCGAGGGGGAAGAAGACCTGTAAAATCGAGATTAACTCTAGTCTGTATTAGTTCTGAAGGTCTAGTGACGACATGATTAGCAGTGATAAGATAAGTATACTCTCCTTTTTTAGCATAGGCAAAAGCAGTACCGGTGAATCGATAGGTTTCTGAAACCTCGGGATTGTCTTTTAATGCATATTTACTATCAATGGCAACACAATAAACAGAACGGGAAATGTCTTCAAGGTCTTGTCTGACTTTGGTGTCTCTTTGTTCAATAGAAGTAACAATTTGTTGGTAAGTTGGGGCACAACTTAATTGAGTTCCTCCCAATCCAATAGCAAATAAAACTGCGGCCAAGGTAGAAGTTACTTTTTTATGTTTGTGGACTAGTTTTTCTAAGGTTAATTTCATGTTTTTAGTTAATTATTGAAAAGGACAAGGATTATATTAACTTTCTCCTTTTAAATTTACCCAAATCGAAGAAAAGATAAAAATTTAAGGGATAATGTTTAAATAATTGAATCTTAATAGTGATCTAAGATGGGGTTTGTTAAAAATTTATTTTTATCGGCAATGTTAGCGGGCACAATGAGTGCCAGCCCTGCGATGGCTGCTCCAGATATGACTAAACCATATACTATGGAAGCGGAGAGAAATAATCCCGTAGATAAGTATGCGGTAATCGTGGTGGGAAGTGCTATTGAACGAGAGTCAGATAATCTGGATCCTATGGTTAAAAATAGTTTTTGGTTGAATAGCACTTATGTTTTTAAACATCTAAAAGATGCCGGATTCAACACCTACATTCTTTATGCCGATGGTAAACCAGATTTTTCTGAAAAGGTGAATGGGGAGACCATAAGTTATCTTAAAAAACATAAATTTAAAGGTCCGGCTAGATGGCATGAGGCTTCTTTTAATAATTTGGAGAACTTACTGAATAAGTTATCTAAAAAAGTAGATAATAATGATGTTTTTGTTTTATCTATTAGTACACATGGTAAACCAGATGAACTAGATCTAGAAAATGGCGATTATGTTTTAAAACCCAATAAACTTACTGATATGCTAAGTAAGATTAATCCTGGTTTTGGTTTAGTGTATGTTGACGCTTGCAGTTCGGGAGATTACATCAAAAAGTTACGCTTGAAAGATTATGTTTTAATTGCTAGTACTCCAGAAAATGAAGACGGATGGGGAGTCAGAGATTTTTCTACAGATCGGTTTTTCTTTAGAAATATGATGGATCCGGCAAGCGATGCTAATGTGGATGGCAAAGTTACTATTGAAGAAGCCTTAGAAAAAACTAAGAAAGACAGTATAGAATATCAGGCGAGAGTAAGAGATTATATGTTGAACGAGTACAAACAAGTTATTGTTATGCTTCCCGGAGTTACGATTGAAAGAAAAGGAGTACTTCCGGAAGAATTAGAAAAATATTCTTTAATACCTACTTTTTTAACTGGAGAGAGAGCTTCAGATAATTTTTATCTATTTGATTTGTTTTATTTTGAGTAAGATGACGTATAAGTAATTCTAGTGTCGGTAAAGTTTATAAATATAGAGGGATTGTTTTCTGATATAGTAAAATGAAAGTAAAAAGAGGGTTATTTGTAGTAGTACTTCTAGTCTTATTTCTGATGTTAGTAAGTGGAGTCGCGTTCGGGGCAGAATATGGAGATGATAGTTGGGCAAATTTCGTTTTTGATAAACATAACGATAAGACGGTTTTTGGGGGGGAACCTCTCCCAGTTACCTTAGATTGGGATATTGATTTAGATTATGAACATTTTAAAGCACAAATACTGGGGTTATATAGTGCGGGAATTTTTAAGGAGGATAATGTAATTAAAGATACTCCGGAATTTTGGGCAGATAGTAGAGGAAGTTCAACAAATGTATTTCGTCCTGCTAACTACGCAGATACCCATATTTTTATTACTTGGGTTTATGTTGAATTAGAGGATGAAGAACCAGATTATGTCAAGGAAGTGAATGTAGAACGACATGATGATGATTTAAATGTTTATGTGTTTAATTGTGGGGAAGATTTTGAATGTCAAGATGAAATAGTATATACTTCTCAACATCCACAAAATGATGTAACTATTTTATTTTCTTTAGTCAGGGGCTGGAATGTAGTGGTAATGGTTTTGGACGACGATGAGGGGACGGCCCAAAGAATATATTTTGAAGATAGTGGAGATTTGCTTTCTACCGATAGTAACATACTTTTTATGGGTTCAAGGTGGGAATTAGCTGATGAAGATAAAGACGGCGTTTTAGATGCTAAGGATAAATGTTTGGGGACTCCTGAGGACGAAACACCAGTGAAGATAGAAGAATCAGAAGTAAATGGTTGCAGTGTAAGTCAGAAAGAAGCAGACGATTTTAAAGATATTTGTGATACCATTCAAGGTGCTTGGTTAGGAGAAGCAGAGGACGGAAATAATTGTTGTGGTAACGAAGGAATAGATGAAATAGGGACATTAGAATATTCCGAAGAAGCATTAGGTAATAATATTTGTTTGAATACTGATGAAGAATGGGTAGGTAGAGAAGGAGATTTTCCAGAAGATGCTAATTGCAATGATGATGATATTGTTGATGGTTGGTGTTGGGTTCATGCTTCAAGCGATGCAGATTTTAATATTTTTACTATCAAAAAACCAGGTGAAGTAATTTATGATGTGGTTTCTAATAATGAAGAATGGTTTAAATGTAATGAAGAAGGAACCCAGGATATTTCCTTGAATCTTATTCATTTTGAAAATGTCCCCAGAGCTAATAATTTTTATTGTTATCAAGAAGGTAATCGTTGGAGTTGGGCAGAGTGTTATGAAGATCCCGAATTGAAGAATGGTGTTAAAAATAGAAAACCAGGCGAAGGATTGTTTTCTTTGCCAGTGGAAGTAGAGCCAGAGGGTAAGTATGCAACTATTGATATTGAAAATGGATTCGAAAATGGATTCGAAAATTATTATGGGGAAAATGCCTACGTAAGTTTTTCTGGATACGATTACTTTAATTTTATGGTTAAATTTAGGGAGATTAGTGGTTGGCCTTCTGAGGTGGTTTTAGAAATTTTTGGTCCAGATAACGTGAAATATTATGAAGGAAATGTTTTGGGACATGCAGTAAATCAGCCTTTATTGAAGGAAGATAATTGGATACACGTGGCAGTTCCAGTATCTGATTGGAGAGGAGTTAAACAAATTAATATTCGGGGAGATCCAGTAGCTAATTTGATTGATGTTAAAAATGTTTATTTGAGTAGAAAAACAGAAGATTCTTTAATTTGTTCTGGAAAATCTAGTGTAGATAAAGAACAAAGTGCTTGGTTAGATAATTTAGACTTCTGGGAAGCTGGCAACCCAGTTAGCGGGGAAGATGTTTGTAACGAAATTTACGATCCCGAGTTTATTGATGATCCCGAGTACAAAGGAAAAGCTTGGTTGGGAGAAGAAGTAGCTGATGATAAAAAAAGATGTTGCGGAAATAATCATGACGAATACTATTCTGGAGATAGTAAATCAGTGGAAGGTAAAAAATACGCCTGTTGGAATTCTCAAGTAATTGGTGAAGGAGATACCACCATGAACGTAGAGTTTGGAGTAAAGTATTTTGAGCAACAAGTGGGAGAGATTGATTATTCGACACATTTTACATATAGTATAATCAGTTTTTATGGAAATGAAGATCTTTGGGAAGATAATTGGAGAGAATCTTTTTCTGGAGGAGTAGATATTATTTTTGGAGAAGAATACATGAAAGATGTAAGTGAGATGGAAATAGAACCCACCATTGAGGGAACTTTAGTAGAACCTATTTTTGGTATGGTAATTGATGGAACGATTCCTCTTTCTGGTTTAAAAATTATTAGCGGATTAGAAGAGATTTATTTTTTAAATAAGGTCACTGGAGAACCCAAATCAAAAGAATTAAATTCAGAAGACATTAAAGCTGGTTTGGATGTTTTTGTAGTAATAGCTGAAACAGACAAAGTAACCGTTACAGAAGGAACACAAGTACAACAAACCAAAACCATTAATTATGCGTGTGCGGGAAGTGAAGGAGAATGTGTTTATCCTTTACCTGGAGTTTCTCCGTATGTGATAACTAATTTACATCCAGAATTATATGAATTGTGGTTTGTGTCAGAAGAAGGGGATGATGTTTTGATTGATTCCACTTTAGAATTTAATGTTCCTGGAAATTTAAGAGCGAAGAAAGTTTCTCAACAAGTAATTTTTGATGTAGAAAAAGATGAAGACGAAGAAGTAATAGATACTAGATTTTATGGTTGTCAAGCAGCAGATTTTATTGAAGGTTTAGGTGGTTTAGAAAACGAACTGTTTTGTTCTATTAAAGGAGGAAAATTTTGTTCTCCACAAGAAGGATATTTAATTAATTCTTGGAGTGGCGAATTATTAACTCGATGGGGTTATCAAGAGGAGGAATCCGAAGAATATGATTTTGCTTTAGTGGAAGATGGATCAGAAGAGGCAAACAAAAGAAATCAATCTACTAGCACAGTTCCGGGAAGAAATTTTTTACCAAATGCCGAATTTACTGAATACATTAACCATGATGATTTAGTTGGTTGGAGAATCTTTGATAATACTGATAAAGTGGTAGAAAACGAAAAAGATTATTTGAGGGAAAATTTAGCAGATGGCATTTTAACAATAAAACCCCGATTTGAATTAAAATCAGAGAAGATTGCGATGCCACAAGAACAGAATGTATTAGTCAGTTTTGAAGGTGGTTGTCAAATTAATTCCAAGTTTTATAATAAAGATGGAGTGGAAACAGTACTTCCTGGAGTGATCACTTCTTTGGGCACACAATACTCAACCGGAGAAAGTCCTGTTTTTTTAACTTTAGAATTTAGTGGAGGAGGAGAATTTTGCGAAGTATCACAACCAATGCTACAAGTAATAGATGATTTAGATCCGTTAGATTATTCTTATGATGTTAGTGAACCAGAAAGAACCGGAGCAGCTTGTTGTCAAGCTGAAGCGTGTTGGAATGGCTATGTTTGTGTGAAAGACATGAGTGACTTAACTTATATGGCAGAAAAAGTAGATGAAGACAGACTTTACCGTTGTATCAAAGGAGAATGGAAGTACATGCCTCAACAGTGGGATTGGAATTTCGTGGAAGATGGTTTCTGCAGCAGCAAAGAACAATGTTTTGTCATGAAAAGTAATGATCTCCCTATTGCCGATACTCCAGAAGGGTTTTATGAAGGTAATAATCCAGGATGTATTGATACTGGTGAATTTATTTTTGATCATTATTGTGAAGAAGGTACTTGGACTAGTAGAACAAAATTTTTAGCAGCTAGTTTATTGGGAATTGATAAAGGAGATAATTTTGTTCTTTATTGCAGCGATCCATTCAGTGCTTTAGTGGAATTAACTGAGAACGATAAAGGTTATTTGGGAATAGAAGAAACTGTTCCGTCAGATGATATATTTGGTCCACAAGGAGGAGAGTACACCGGTAATTGTTTTGATGGCCCCCTTCCCGAAGGATTAGTAACTTCGGAAGAAAATATTTGTGCTAATAATTTTTGTGTTTTGAGATTTGAAGATGGTGGAGAACTAAAAACAGCTTTTGCTACTTCTTTAAACAATGACGAATTTTTGGAGTCATTGCAGATCCCAATGGGTAGTTTAGAAGAGATTTGCCCAGCAGCAGAAGATGAAGAATTAGTAGAATGTGATTTAGACAGTATTGATTTAGACGGACAGTTATGGTACTTACCGGAATTAAATTCAATTATTTATGGAGAAGAAGGAGTTGATTTAGGAAGCGGTGTAGTGGGAAGTATTATTGATTGGTTTGCCGATTTATTTGGAATAGAATTAGAAGACGCTGGTTTTGTTAGTTTCATAGAAGACGCCACTACTTTTAGAGAATTATATTTATTAAGTAAAGATGGAAAAAGTGTCAAAGCCATGCGAGAAATCTTTCCTAAAAAAGAAACCTTGGTAGCAGAGTATGAAGGTTTTGAAACTCCAATTTGTGATTATGTAGAAAGTATTGAAGTTCCACCAGAAGCACAAGAAGAGTTATTGGAAGGGGAATCAGGAATACATAAGATGGATTGTGAAGTATTGGAAGAAGGAACCACTAAAGTAGCAGTAGTGGCGGGTTTAGATTTCTTCTGGCCGCAATTAACTGGAAAGTTAAGGGTTGGAGAATAATTCTGGTGATTTTTATTAGAGTAAGCAAAAGACTTATATATTATTATGAATATTCATAAGAGATAACTTATGAGATTTCATAAAGTACGAGGAGAGTTAGTAAAATTTATTCGTAAGAGTATCGTAGTGACTACTTCTGAAGTAGCGGCATATTTCAAAATTTCTTGGAATACTGCAGAGAAATATCTTTTAGAATTAGTTATAGAGAAGAAATTGATTAGGTTGAAAAAGCAAGGCGTTAATATTTGGTTATTGAAATAAAAAAAGAGGTAGATAGAGTGCAATCAAGCAAACAAAAAAAGAGGTACAAAAGAGGACAAATCACAGTATTCATAATCATAGGTTTAATGCTGTTGTTTGCTGCTATTTTTGTTATTCAAGTAGCCAAGCAAGTGCAAGTGGGGGAGTTAGAAAAAGCACAAGAAGATGTAATCAGTAAGGCGTTTAAGAAAGAAGGATTGCGGTTATTTGTCGAAGGTTGCTTAGAAGAAGGTCTAGAAGAGGGGTTGAGATTAGTTGGTAAGCAAGGCGGAGAAATTTGGCAAGATCAAATTGACAAGGAACCTAATTTTTTAGAAAAAGAGAATGGAGTTAGGCATGCTGGTGAAAGAATAGCTTATGCTATTAAAAGAGGAGATTATCTTCCAGACAATAGTTATCCTTGTAAAGAAGGAGAGGCACCGGCATTTTGTAAGTATCAACATCCCAACAGTTCCGTTGTCGCTGGATATCCTATCAAATTTGGAGAGCGAACCTTGAGTGTAAGAGATATTGAAATAAATTTGAAACAATTTTTAGAATATGAAACTATTGAATGTGTTAAGGAAGTAGTTTATGAGAACTTTTCTCAAGCGATAGACGTGAGTACTGAAGATTTAGATGTGAAGGTAGATATCATGAACGAAGGGATTAATGTGGATGTTACTTATCCTTTAACTTTGAGTTTAGGAGAAGAAGAGTTTTTTAATTTAGCCGAGTTTGATTTCTTCTATAATTCTAATTTTAAGAAATTATTGGAAGCCGCGATCACGTATCCCTTGAATTTAGATTGGAGTTTTGTCGATTTTGATTATTCAGAAGCTAGTTTGACATCCGATAGTGTTGTGGTGGAAGGCATAGAAGAAGAGAAGCAATTGGCCATGAGAAAATCCTTATACAACAAACTAGATGTAGCTTTTGTTAGAGATCCGTT
>JAAOXZ010000046.1 GCA_018221085.1 Candidatus Woesearchaeota archaeon | reverse complement strand
TTATTATTACTTGAAAAGAATTTGGGAGAACTACAATAAATCTAAACTTATTTACGGAAAGCAATTGTTCACTATGATTAATTTTGAACTATGGCATCGTATGTTCATTGATTCTGAAAACATTCCTACTAGCAACGAGATTAAACTATCTTCTTTACTATGAGAATCTTAACTGTAGATTTAGAAAACGATTTACGTTCTCATAAGTGCAAAAGTATTGAAGTAATTGTTCCTAAATTACTTGATTTCTTCGACGACAACAAAATTACTGCTACTTTCTTCACAGTTAGTTCGCTTTTAGAAAAATACGAATCTGAAATCAAGGCCATCGCTAAAAAACATGAAATTGCTTCTCACTCTCATACTCATCCTTGGCTGAACTCTCACAATGCTGAATATGAAATCAAAACTTCTAAAGAAAAATTTTCAGAGTATGGGATAAAATGTTCTGGTTTTCGTGCTCCCGGAGCTATCACTACTCAAAATCATTTTTCTTTATTAAAAAAGTATGGCTATCAATACGACTCTTCTCTCGCTCACTTTTTTCCAGGTAGATATCACCATCCTAACTTGCCCAAAAAACCATTTGTTAATCAAGGAATCTTAGAATTCCCCGTTCCCTCTTTCCTACCAGCCATTAATTCCAGTTTATCTTACTTGAAACTACTTCATCCTCTTTCTAAATTATTTCAACGTCAATATTTATTTTATCTTCATCCTTGGGAATTCCTAAAAAAAGAAGATTTGCCTTCTGGAAGTTTAATCAAAAATTTATTGAAAAGAAATTCTGGTCCCACTGCTTGGAAAATATTTCAAGAACATATTGGAGGAAGTAAATGGACTAGCTGTCAAGAATGGCTTAAAACCTCTCAGTTACAAAATAACAACAAATAATCCAAAATAACCTAAATAAAGGTTACAAAATAGCAAAAGTTTATAAGCAAATTTAGTATTCTTTCTACATCTTGGAACTAAAAAAAGAGGTAGCTATACAACAGACTATACTTCAACTAATTAGTTCTCTCCCCAAAGAAAAACAAACACAAGTTCTCCAAACCGCCTTGAAAAGAACAGAAACTGTTCCTGTTTCTATTTTCCAAACTGATCTTCCGGGATTAGAATCCTTAGTGGTTTATCTTAAAGACATTAAAAAACAAACTGTCAAAGACATCGCCCAACAATTAAATCGGGAGCTCAGCACCATTTACACCACTTATCGTAAAGCTAAACAAAAAGTCAAAAAGTCAAAAATTGATTATTCTCTTACTATTCCTTTAATCATCTTTTCTAATCGAAAATATTCCATTTTAGAATCCCTTGTTTTTTACCTCCAGCACGACAAAAATCTCTCTTTAGTCAAAATCGCCAGATTACTGAATAGAAAATACAACACCATCAAAACTGTTTATCGAAGATATAATGAAAAGAAAAAACAATAACTACAAAACTAGTACTTCCGTAAAAGGAAAATCGCTTTGGATATTTGTAGTCTTAGCTTTTTTCGTGTTAGCGGGCAGTTACTACTCTTTTAATGATGGCTTTTCTGAAAATTTCATTACTGGGGCTTTCTTTGGCATATCAGATATTGGCACCCAGGCAGAAAATGCTTCTTGTGACACCATCACGGAAGATACCAATATTACTCAAGACATCAGTTCCACTGGAACTTGTATTACCATTGGTGCTCCCAATATTATTTTAGACTGCCAAGGATATACCATTAATTATTCTTCCGATGGAACACTAGGTTATGGTATCAGTAATACTGCTGGTCATGATGATGTCACGATAAGGAATTGTAATATTGTGGAAGGTAGTGCTACTACCGACTACAAACACGGCATTCATCTTTCTTCTTCAAATAGCTGGATAATTGAAAATAATACCATTAACACCATTGGATCGAATAGTTACGGTATCCATTTCCTCAGCACTGTCAGCAATACCGTAATCAATCATACTACCATTGTAACTTCCGGTGCTAGTGGACATGGATTTGAAATTCCTTCGGGCATGTCAATTAACAATGCCATTTATAATTCCAATATCACTACTTCTGGTACTGGCCGCGGAATAGATTGGGTCGATGAGGATTCCGATAACAACTTGGTCGATAATACTGTCGTTGAAACTGTGGGAACCAACGCTTATGGTATTCACATAGCTTATAGTGATTATAATAATGTCACCAATTCTAACATCACCACTACTGGTGCTGCCGAAGCGGTATACGTATCTGGAAATTCGGAGTTTAATTTATTTGAAGGTAATAGAATCACCTCAATTACTGACATTGCATTGTATATCTACGGAGACTCTTCCAACAACAACACATTAAGAAATAGTTATATTCGTAGTGATGATGGTGCTGCACCGGCACTCCTAATTACTTATGGGGACGATAACCAGGTTATAAATAACGTTATTAATCAATCCGATGCGGCAGGTCATAGTGCAATCTGGTTATCCAATGCAGACAATACACTCATTGAAAGCAACAATCTGTCTACCATCAACACTGCTGTCGATGAAGACGCTCATGCGGTGTTGTGGATTTCAGGCAGTTCCCTTGTCAACGTTTCTAATAATTATATGAACAATACTGCTCAAGCTGGTTTCTTTGTTGCTGGAACTACTGAATCCGACTTTAATCATAATTTCAGCAATAACCAAAACGATGGTTTGCCTACAGAATATTTCGGTCCGGATG
>JAAOXZ010000045.1 GCA_018221085.1 Candidatus Woesearchaeota archaeon | reverse complement strand
CCAGCAGAATCGGTGACGGTAAGGTCATAAGTGTACTTTTGGAGGATTTGTCCAGTGTAGGTGCCGGTGCTCCAATTAATGCTACTGAAATTTAGGTCGGGGTTGAGAAGGTTGGCGACTCCAGTGTAATTTTCCACACGGATATCACTCCAGTTAGTCTCAGCGATAGTTAGACTATCGATGGTAACGTTGGTGTTATTGACAAAGTAAACTCCGTCTTGGGTGGTTTTTCTGGATTTGACAGTATCGATACTGCCGGTTTGAGTAGTAGCAGGATAGAAACCTTCACCAACATTTGTAATAACAATATCTTCTAGATTATTATAATCTCCAAGGAATCTAATTGTCCACCAACTCTCGAGAGAACTACGTTTGGCAGTTATATCTCCCCACCAATACAATTTCCATTGATTAGAATCATTAGCAGTCTCTTTATGAATCAGAAAACTGTCATACATCTCTAAGTTAGAATCATTCTCCATAAATAATAGACCCTGCCCAGGGTCAACAGCAGCAGTAGTCCCTGAAAAAGACAAGGTTGTGCCTTTGTAAGGATTAGCTTCATCAGATGTTTCCCCCACAATTAATGTTGCATTAGCCGTCAGATTGACTTGTTTAGCAAAATCAATTGATTCACCAGAAGTCTTGACATAAGTATAATTACCTGGACTGGAAGCATTACCAATAACTAAATGAGTTAAGATGGCATAAGTTCCAGTAGCGGGGTTAGTCATCGCACAAACCCCCCTTACTGCTCTTGCAAATCCAAAGATATCTTCAAAAGTGATTGGATTAGAAGAGTTACCATAGGTTTCGTTACCCATAACAATTATCGTATCAGTTTCATTATCATAGTCCATTTTATAATTCGTAGAGTCATAAGCAGGATCGGGCCCGCATAAATCAATAGTATATGATTGCACCGAAGTAAAGGAAGAATTACTATACTCGATATCATCCCCAATTGCCTTAACTTTCCAGTAAACTGTCCCTTCGTTAATCTGACTTTCTTGATAGGTGACGGCGTCAGTGTTAGCTCTAAACGTACTGCCATCAGTTTGATCAACATAAACATCATAACTGGAAGCTCCGGTTACTGATGACCAGGATAAAACAACCGGCGAAGCTACTTGAGCCGACCCATCTACGGGACCTGTGGGAGAAGGAGTATCCAAAACATTGGGACCAGTAAAATTCCAGGTGTAATAAACAATAGAAGCACTAAGAGTTGGAAACTCGCCGCCGCCGCCGCTACTTTCTGCATGAGTGGCCACTGAAAAGCAAGGATTAGCACTGGAATTATCATACCCCTCTGCAACATTCATCGTCGAATCATTACAAGTAGCTGTACTGCCGGAAGTTGAACCACAATCAAGAGCTACATCTGCTCCACCAGTCCCTACAAGTGGACTCCAAACACTGTAAGTAGTATAGGCTACATCTGTAGGCGGCGAAGGATGATTCTCACAATCGCTGCCCGCAGTATTTGCTATCCGCAGATAGGCTTGACCTTCAGTAGACCCACTAGCGCCATTACCAAAAATAGTTCTTTGTATGGTGATATTAGAGATGAAACAACCTCCTTGAGATCCCGGACATTGTTCTGGTGTAAAATTAAAATAACGTTCATCAGTGCCTCCCTTTATCCCCACAGCGTACCAATTAATGTTCATCGAATAATCCTTACTTCCTGCCTGGACTGAAGGGATAGAAGTTACCAATAAGAAAACTGAGAATAAAATAAAGAGCAGTACCACTAATTTGAAAGGTAAACTTATCTTCTTATTTACTCCTTTCTCTTTCAATGAAACCTCTTTTTTATTTTTCAACTCTTAAAAATACCTCAACATCTTTAATCACTTCTTTTGGATCTTGATAAAGCACTTTTTTGGCGCTGGAAAATTCCAGTTTAGCATTGTCGTCGGTGATAAATTCTGCTCTATCGGCATAACCATCCATTTCTTCATTGGTGAATAAAAGAAGATTAAGTAAATCATCGGCAGATTTAATCCAGATAGCATCTAAGTAATCTTTAGATTCCTCAGAAAGTACGGCAAAATTTTTCCTGAACTTTTCTTCAGAGAATATTTTTTCTTTGGTTCCTACAAAGATAATTTCAGTAGTATCTAATCTAACGGGAAGATTCTCATTTTCTTTAACGTTAACAAACGCTAAAACTTCTGGGAACACTGAACTAAAAGTTTTGTAAAAACTCTTAAATTCTTCAGTGTCCATTTCGTAAATTGGCACCCATTGAAAATAAACTCCTTCTTCATCTAGATGTTCTTTAACCAATTCAAAAAATTCTTTTGAAAACAACAAAGTTGAGAATGACTGCCAAGGATCGCTCGGTTCAGGAACGATAATATCATATTTTTCTTTGCTTCTTAGCAAGAAATTTCTTCCATCGGCAATTACTAGATCATGGTTGGAATTTTCTAATACATTTAGATTTAGATTTTCAAAATATTCAGCTGCTTCAACAATTGCCGGTTCTATCTCTATTGTAGTAACTTTAATTGACTGCGCTAAATGTCCCGAGGTTGTTCCGGTTCCCAAACCAATCACTAAACTATTTTCACTTTCTGGATTTAAAATAAGTGGGAGATAAGATAAAAGCATATTTACTCGCACATCGTTGAAAGCAGTACTCCCCTGTCCTTTCCCATTAATCAATAAAACTGTTGCTCTTGCTAATGGATCTTTAGTGACAGACACTGTAGCATGTAACCCTTCTTTAGAATACAAAAATTCTGTGGATTTAAGCAAATCTTCTTCGTATTGTGTCCTCGTAAACCCTGCTGAATAAAGTTCATTAAGGTCATATTGTCCAAAATAGGCCAAAACAAGGAATAAGATTAAAACAAAAGGAATTATTTTTTTAGCAAAATCCTTAGCAACAACAAATAAAATTATTAAGGCAACTGAGACATTAATTATTCCTGCTAAAATAATTGTGGATTTAATTCCTATAACTGGAATTAGTAAGAAACCAGCTGCAAAACTTCCTAGTATTGCTCCAATATTATTGGCCGCATAAACCTCCCCAATACCTTTACCGATTTTTTCTGAAGTGTAAAACTTTGCAATTACTGGGAAAGTTGCCCCCATTAAAGTTGTCGGAATAAGTAATAGTCCAAAAGAAAGCAAGAATTGTCCCAACTCAAATAAGTAAAAATTCTGATAGAGAGGATAAATTGCCCGATAGACTTTTGGCAATACCTTAAAGAGAACTAATAACAAAATCCCATATAAGCCAATCCCCAACTCTAATAAGGCATAGGTTTTAGGTAAATTAATGATCTTATCTGCATATCTGGCAATTATCCAAGAACCTAAAGCCAAGCCACCCATGAAAGCAGCCAAGATGATTGAAACAGTATAAATTGTTGATCCAAGTACGAACTGCAACGGTCTAATCCACACTACCTCATAAATTAAAGCTGCCATTCCTGAAAGTACAAAAGCAATTAAAATAGTTTTACGTAGGTCCATTTACCACCTCTTCTTGATTATTATCTATTTCTTCTGCCAAGTCTTCCCCTAATTCTTCAACTTCCCAACTCCAAGTGTAAATTAAAGATAAAAAATCAGCATTAAGAATCACTTTTCCGTCCTCTTTATTTCCGGCAAATAATTTAACAGAAAAACAACCTTTTGTTCCATCGAATCCGTCCGATAGTGATAAATTGCAAGTGTTTGGACTAGTCAATTCACCACAAGTAACACCTTTCCAATGTTTGCCGCTAAGGATAACTGGAGAATGGGCAACATATTTTGTAAAACTAGCTTGACTAGCATCAACACAATTACTTTCTTTACTGTTAGCAATTTGGATGAAAGCATCACCTTCTTCTGATCCACTTACATCGTATCCAGCATTAGTAAATACAATCTCTGCGGTAATATTATTAAGATAACAACTGTTATCTCCAGGACATGGATGTCGTAAATACCAATTAAAATACTGAACTCGAGAATTACCTGAAGATGCAGCTATTGCCGCCATAATTTCGTCTTCGAATGTTTGATGATAAATTTTGGTCTCCGAGTCATAAATTTTATCACTTTTTACTGTTCCACTCCGAGTACTCTGACTTTCCTGAGTGGGAATAGAATTTATTTCCCTAGTTGTAATTTTATTTTGACAGCTTTGATTACCTTCTTCAGAAATTGAAGTTAATTTTTTAACTACGAAGAAAGTAGTAATCACTAATAAAAGCAAAACTATCACGACTACAAAAATTAACTTTCTATTTTTTAGTTTATTTTTCTTCATTGTTCTTCCTCACATAAATAAAAACTATAATGGCCACGAAGATATTCAATGACGCGGTAAGTAATGCACTCATTCTGATGCCAAATGCAGGTATCAACAAAAATCCGGCAGCAATACTGCCTGCCATTGCTCCAAGGGAATTAAAGCTGTAAAGCAATCCAGCATCTTTTCCCAGTTCACTTAATTGAGTGTAGGCTTTGTTGATTGCCGGCCAAGTTGCTCCAAACAAAGTCGCTGGAATAATAAGAACAGCAAAACTTAGTAAAAACTGTAAAAACTGAAATCCAGGTACTTCCAGTAATGAGAGATAGATTGATGGCAGGATAGCAAATAATGACAGAACTATCAAGCCATACAATCCAATCCCTAATTCTAATCCAGCAAAAAGTAATGCTGGATTTTTTACTCTATCTGCCAAATTACGGAAGGTGTATGATCCCAAAGCAAAACCAAACATAAAAGTAGTCAGCATAGTGGAAACAGCGTAGATGGTGGAGCCAAAGATTAATTGCAAGGGCCTAGTCCAGACTACTTCGTAGATCAAAGCAGTCATGCCGCTAAGAGCAAAAGCTATAAGCAACAATCTTTTCAATCCACCTTCTTTAACCATTTCGTTTTTCCTCCTTTTGATTAGTTTGAAAATTCAAACTCCCTCTTTTCTTGTCCAGTTCCAAATTCAAAGATTAACGTCAATGTACTAGCACTTTTGGAAACATCTAAGAAGAACAAATAGCCGTTTCTAACAAAATTTTTAGTAACTGGATCAACAAAATTGAACCTTGGTACGTCGAGAGTGGGATCTGGGTCGTTGACGCTGGGTTCATAGCTATTGCCTAGATTGTCGACTAGTGAAACTTGTGAGAAAGCCACACTTTCGCTAGTAGGATTAAACATCTCCACATAGACTTTTTTGTATTCAATAGTTATTTCTTCAGTTGAAGTTCTCCAAGTGTAGGTTCCGTCATCAAGGTCTTGAACATCTAATTCGATTTCTCCGTCGGTGGTTTCTTCTGGCTCTGGAGTAGGTTCTACATCCACCTTATTAACAAGAATGCCTTCACTATCACTATAAACTACTACTTCTGTTTGTTGTTGGTTAACTGCTACGTCTGGGACAAATTCTTCTTCTACCACTTCAACTATTCCTTCCTCGGCTGTTCCAGGTTCAGCTATTCCTGCTTCAGCTACCACTGCTCCAGTGATTGCTGCTCCACTAACTACTGATTCTTCTGCGGGACCAGTAGTTTCTGATG
>JAAOXZ010000044.1 GCA_018221085.1 Candidatus Woesearchaeota archaeon | reverse complement strand
GCTGTTCTAGGAGTAGAAGACGGCGCCTTGCTATTTGGTGGCGGAGATTTCAACGAGATTGTTTTTGATAGCGATGTGCTCACCGAAATAGAAATGCGTGGTGGGGGCTGGTATGACTCTATGAGTGATCTTTTAATCAACAGTTATGCTTCCTTTCTAACTTTGTTAATTCTCTTCATTATACATTTCCATAAGCATAAAAAATAAAAAGGAATAGTGGTTCCTCTCAAAGATGATTATTGCTTTATCTGGAAATCCTGGTTCTGGTAAATCCACTGTTGCTAAGATATTGGCTCAGAAGTTAGGTTTGCGACACTTTTCTACTGGAGATTTAATGCGGGAGATGGCTAAGGAGAGAAACTTATCTCTAGAAGATTTAGGTAAGATTGCTGAAGGAGATCGTTCCATTGATGTAGCTTTAGATCAACGTCAGATTAAGATAGGTAAAACTGAAGACGATTTTGTTATTGACGGTCGGTTATCGTTTCATTTCATTCCTGCTTCTATTAAGGTATTCTTAGATGCCGAATTGAAAACTAGGGCTGAACGAATTTGGCACGACGTTAAAATTAAGAATCTACGCAAAGAAGAACACGTTGACACCATTCGAGACATCATTGAACAAATCCAACGCCGTGAGCAGTCAGAAAAAACCAGATACCAAAAGTACTATCAACTTGATCCTTACGACTTAGACAACTATGATTTAGTCGTAGACACCACATCCATAACCGCTGAGGAAGCTGCTGAGAAGATCAAGGAGTTTGTTAACCAAAAGATTTAAATAGTAATTGGTATCTATTGATATTAATATGAATCAACAAATAAATTTAAGAATGCCCAGTAAAATGCTTAATTCTGCAGTTACATACGCCAAAAGAAACGGCTTTACTAATGTACAAGACATGATTAAAGAAACTCTGAGGGAAAAATTGTTCCCAGAAACTACTATTTCTAAAAGAGAGTTAGTATTAGTTAAAAAACTGCTGGCTGTAAGTGAGAATAAAGACCTTTATGGTACTGAAGAAGAATTGTTTGGTAAATTAAAACAATAAAATGGAGTTTATTCTTAGACCCACTAAGTTTTTTCTAGAACAGTTAGATGAATTGGGTGTTAAAGCGGCCAGGATATTAAAAGACAAATTAAGATTATTAAAAGAAAATCCCTTTCGTTATAAAAGAATTCAAGGATATAATTTATTCTTATTTAGAATTCGTTTTGCTGATAATCGGAAAGAGAAGAGAGTAATTTATTTAGTTGATAAACCAACAGTAAAAATTCTTTGTATTCTAGATAGAGACAAAGAATACAAGGACCTTAAAAATTACTTAAAGAAATTGGGTTATTAGATTAGTAATTTCACCATAACCTTTAAATACCACTTCTTTTCTCACAGTAACTATGCCTACTAAAATCAAACTACACGATTTCCTGGAAGTAGAATATACTGGTAAGTTCCCTGATGGTG
The DNA here is from genome assembly GCA_018221085.1 of Candidatus Woesearchaeota archaeon. Taxonomy (GTDB): domain Archaea; phylum Nanobdellota; class Nanobdellia; order Woesearchaeales; family GW2011-AR9; genus JAAOXZ01. Next base: position 2,833 of record JAAOXZ010000044.1, on the reverse strand, counting down.
CCGTTTTTGATACTACTGACAAAGATGTAGCAGAAAAGAATAACATCTTCTCACCGCAAATGAACTATCAACCAGTTACCATCTGCGTTGGTGAAAAACAATTGATTCCCGGATTAGATGACGCTCTTCTAAACAAAGAAATTGGCAAAACATACAATATCAATTTAAAACCCGAAGAAGCCTTTGGTAAGAAAGACATTAAGAAAATCAGATTAGTTCCTTTAGCTGAATTCCGAAAACAAAATATTCAACCTCAACCCGGCTTACAAATTGACATGGATGGCCAAGTAGGTAGAGTTATTAGAGCCTCTGGCGGTAGAATCTTAGTTAATTTCAATCATCCTTTCTCCGGAAGAGAAGTCATTTACGAAATCAAAATCAACAAAAAAATCACCGATCAAGCTACTCAACTAAAATCATATTTAGAATTATCTTTTAACATACCCGACATTGAAGCGGAAGTTAAAGAAGACAAAGCCACCATTACTTTACCAATGGACTTACCGGAACAGATTCAACAAGAACTAACTAAAAAACTACAAGAAATCACTAAGGTAAAAGAGATCACTTTCCAAACGAAAAAACCTTCTCAGAAACAGTCAACTCCAAACCAATAATCTTTATATATAAGTGTCTCTCCTGATGAATCATAAAAGGGTAGGAGGGGAAAATGAGCGATTTTAACAATTATAGGGAACCAGATCAACAATCTTCAGGATATTATCAAGACGAATCTAAAGAACCAGAACCACAACCAGAAGAAACTCATTCTGAACCGGAACCAACACCAGAACCAGAACCACAACCTGTCGCTCCGGAACCAAAACCATTCGTTCCTCGGACAACAGAATCAAAACCATTTGATACTTTAGGAACACCAACCGTTAGCGAATCTCAAGAACGAGACAAACATTCTGATATTGATGCCGAATTAGAAGAAATTCTGGCACAACAAAAAACCCGTATCAAAGTTATTGGTGCTGGCGGTGCTGGAAACAACACTATCAATAGAATCGCTGAAGTAGGAGTCAAAGGTATTCAAACTATCGCTATCAATACTGATGCTCAAGACCTTCTTTACTCCAATACTGATAAAAAAATTCTCATCGGACGAGAATTAACTCAAGGTTTAGGTGCTGGATCCAATCCTAAGATTGGTGAAGAAGCTGCCAGAGAAAGTGAAGCTGAAATCAAAAAAATCTTAGTTAACTCTGATATGATTTTCATTACTTGTGGTTTAGGTGGAGGAACTGGAACCGGTGCTGCTCCCGTAATTGCTCAAATTGCTAAAAAATTAGGTATTCTTACTGTAGGTATTGTGACTCTACCATTCCAAATGGAAGGTAACCGTCGTTTTGAAAATGCCATGATTGGTTTAGAAAAACTAGAACAGGTTATCAACACCTTAATTGTTATTCCTAACGAAAAACTGTTAGAATTAGCTCCTAACTTACCTTTACATACCGCTTTCAAGGTCGCTGACGAAATCTTAACCAATGCCGTTAAAGGTATTGCTGAATTAGTTACCAAAGCAGGATTAGTTAACTTAGATTTTGCTGATATCAAAACTGTCATGGGTGAAGGTGGTGTCGCTTTAATCGGAGTCGGTGAATCTGATACTGAAGAAAGAGCCCTAGAATCGGTGCAAAAAGCTATTGAAAATCCCTTAATCGACGTTGATATTTCTAACGCTACTGGCGCTTTAATTAACATTGCTGGTGGAGATAGTCTCACCTTAAACGAATCTAAACTGATTGTCGAAACAGTGGCTCAAAGATTAGATGAGAATGCCAGAATTATTTGGGGAGCTCAAATCTACAAAGATTTAGACAAAACTATCCGAACTATGATTATCGTTACTGGAGTCAAATCCGAACAAATTTTCGGTCCTGAAAGAACTGTTAGCGATAAAAAGAAGAAACAAATCGAAAAGGAACTGGGAATAGAGTTTGTGGATTAAAATGAAAAAAACTCTTTTAAGTTTGTTGGCCGGAGCAGTATTTACTTTTTCTGGATGTGCAAATAATGCTGTAGTAAAACCACAAGAAACAACAGCTCCAGCAGAAATCTACAAAACCCATACTGTAAATTATAATTGGAATGGATATGTCGCACAAGATAACTGGGGTAAAAAATTCCAATTTGAACGGAAATATCAAGCAGATATTTCAGAAGATAAATGTAGTATTGAATTTAAAGCTGCTCTGTCATTTGAGGAAAAAACTGAAACACGTTTTGATGGCACTGCCACTGAATATCTGGGCTGGTCCGGAAAGGGCAAAGTAAGATTTGATGATAATCAGTGCGATGGCAACGTAGACTGGATACGGGACAGTACTGGAACTTATTCTGCAAGGAATGCTCCATCAAAACGGTTTCGGGACGCTAATAAAATACTAAAGACTTTAAAGGAAAAACTTAAAGTAGAAACAATTCACCGTAAGTGGGAAAGAGTATATAATTTATCTTCACCATCTAACGAAAAACACTGGTATTAGAGAATACCTAATTAATTAAGAGGAAATTAAAATGCCTAACCATATGATTGGATTGGAATACTTCGCACCGTACGAAACAGTAAGTACTGAAGAGCAATTACTAGAAGTCTTTTCTGATTTGAAAAAATGTTATTCTAAATTAGATTCTCAATTTATTATGACCGATTCCAATGATGTGATGATTACAGATTTTGCCGATTTTTTAGAAGCTGCTACTCAAGAAAAATCAGTAGTTACTTTAGTCGGCAGTGGAGATATTGGTGGGCTAAAGGTTGAAAACGCTGTTTTAACTTATGATTTATCTCAAGTTACAGAAGTAACTCTTTATTGGGATC
>JAAOXZ010000043.1 GCA_018221085.1 Candidatus Woesearchaeota archaeon | reverse complement strand
GTACATGTACGTAAGCCCCTCACTTTGAAAGAACAGCAAGAATTTATTGTTAGTTCTTTACCGGGAATTGGATTGAATACTGCTAAACTGTTGTTAGAACATTTTGGTTCGATTAAGAAGTTATTTGATGCTTCGAAAGAAGAAATGATTGCTATCGATGGTATTGGGGAAAAGACTTCTACGACAATTAAGGAAGTTTTAGAAGGAGAATATAAGAAAGAGTAGAAATCTTTATATATTCGGTGTATATATGAAGTATAGATGGTACAAGCAATGATAAATATTTCCAAAAACGCAAATCAGATACTCAATATAGTGAAAGCTAGATTTGATTTGAAGGATAAATCTGAAGCGATTGAGAAAGTTGTTCTGGGTTTTGGGGGAGAATTTTTAGAGCCGGAATTGAGGCCAGAATTTATTAAAAAGATGAATAAAGTACGAAAAGGAAAAGTAGTTAAGATTGGAACTCTGGAAAATTTTAGGAAAAGATATGGGTCGAGTTAAAAATGTATTCTTTTGATATTTTGGAACACTTGGATAAGGTGTTGAATAAATTGAGCAAAAAAAATCCGAGACAATTCCAAATAATATTCAAGAAAATAGGAGAGATTATTCATAATCCACACCATTACAAAAATTTAAGAAAACCATTGCAACATTTAAAAAGAGTCCATATTGACAAAAGTTTTGTGCTGATTTTTTCAATTGATGAAACAGAGAAGAGAATTATTTTTGAAGAATTCGATCATCATGATAATGTCTATAAGTGATTACCAGAAAGAGTAATTTATTTTTTAATTAAATGTTTTGTGTAATCATCGACAATATTTTTGGGCCAGCCAGCATTCAACAACAAATATTTGATTTTTTCTTCAGATAAATTTTTTGATAAGCAGACATTAATGAATTCACTTAAGTTTGTGGCTTTCTTGTGGTTTTCCTTAGTGTGTTCTTTCTTTCGTTTTTTGAAGAGAATGTAAATTAGTGATATGCTGAATGTAATCACTACTAGAGAAATCCATAGCCAACTTAAATCAATTAAAACATCACTTAAATTTCCCATCCACGCCTTTCCGGAAATAGCTTGAGGTTTTCTTTCGGTAGGGATTTTTTGTTCGGGGATTTTTTCTGGTTCTATTTCGATGGGCGGAGTTTCAATGGGTAAGGGTTCTATTTCGATGGGACAAAGTCCACAATCTGAATAACAAGCACCGTTGTCAGTATTAGACGTTCTATTGGGGGCGCAAATTTCCTCACCATTACAGATGTAATCTCCACAACTGGTTTCTTTAATGCCTCCACCGCCATTAGAAACTATAACTTTTTTACAATTAAAATCTGTACTATCTAAAGTTAAATTGACTGCAGAGTGATTGATTGAAGAACAAAACCGAGTATATCCTTCAAAAAAATAAGTAATGTTTTCTAAATAGATATAATCGGTTTCAATTTCTGCTAAATCCACCGTTACAGTTACACTGAAAGTCATTGAAGAGCTGGATTGGGTGGCGTTGAAGAACGTAGTGGAATCTATGGTGACTGCAGTGATGAAAGGGATAATTGAGATAAAGAGTGCGAATAAAATAATTTTTTTAGTTATCATTTTTTTTATGAGCAAGCAGTAGAATAATCATTTATTTGTACCTATCCGGTTCCAGCGGCACAAGAACAGTGTTTTTTAATATCTGAATCGTAATAAAGGGCCCCATCTTTACTGGCATCACAAGTAACTGGAGGTAAACTGACTGGATTAAGTTTGATATAATCTTCTGTTAAAACAAATGATTCGGAAGAGCCACCGACTGAAATCAAACTTTCTATTGGAGACAGGCCAATAGCATTGGCTGTTCGTTGATAAGCAATGTAAGAATAGTTAGTAGTGTCTGGTAGGGCAGTAATATCATCAATTTTATCATTACAAGAGCCTCGGTCGGAAGGATTTAGAAAGGAAATGGTTCCCGAATTTTTCATTCCATTAGTAGTATCAATTAAAGTAGTTAGTACTTTCCAAGTTCCATCTTTGGCACAATAATAACACACTAATTCCGCATTTTTAGAAGCACTGGTATCTAAGGAGAAACCAATTTCAGTAAAATTAGTAGTTGATCCGATATACACCACCGAGTTATCATTTTCAAAAATTCCCATGTTACTAGAGGAACTAGTAAAATTTCCGGTAGCGTTTACTGTAGTGATAGTGTCATCATAAAAAGCAATATCAAGAGTATCTGTGTCTCCTAGGTGGATTAGGGAAGTAAAGTTTCCTTGGGCATGTATTAAATGTAATTCAGTATTGGTTCCTTCTTCTCCAATCAGTTCAGCATCAATAAAAGAATGGTGGCTATCACTGAAGTTACTCGTATCAAATTCTAATAATACGTTAGAAGTTTTTACATTTGAGGCGGTGCTAGAAGTATAAATAGAGTTACCTAAAGCAACAATTCCATCATTTCCATTGGAATCTGTTTTAATTTTTGCAGAATAATGTTGGCCAGTTCCAGCAGTATCACTGATATAAAAACCAGTGGATCAGGTTCCATTTTTAATGTTAATTTCAAATTTACTTTGCTCATCGTTACCCACATAAAATTCAGCAAATCCCCCATCAGAACTAATGAAAACGGGGCGGGACATCAATTTAAAAATTTGATTAGATATGTCTGAATTCCAAGCAGGGTTGTTAGATAATTCTACACAACTGGAATTAAGGAAGACTTGCATTTCTGCCACTGCTCCTTCATAATCTCCTTCAGTTATTTTGATCCAAAGTTCATTGTCAATTACATTTTGAGTAAACGGAGAGGAGATATAATCGCAAAAAATATTGGTGGAAGTAGTAAAAGTACCATTGTTTCCGCCATTGGTGAGGTCCATATCACCTAAAAGCAAGTGCACTCCCCAATTTGAAGCCGCTCCGTAAATTCCTTGATCGGCATAAAGTAATCCTTGAACTTCCATATCATCTTGAACTCCAAAGTCCGCTCCAGTGGAGGAAGTATTACAATCAATGTTGTTGAATCCCCAGTCGCTACAAATATTATTTTGACTGGAATTAAGCAAGGTGTCATTTTGATTGACTACTATGAAACTTCTAGCAATAAAACTGGCTTGTTCATTTCCTCCATTTTGAATCTGAAATCTGGGGGAACCGTCGTCTCCGATTACTTGGAAAAGAGAATTAGAATCTGATGACGATCCGTTGGAACCTTTAGTATAGAGACTGCCGTTGAAGACGCCGTTGTTGTATTTAGAGAGGTAGATATCAATTCCAGTCAATTGAGATCCATTACCTAAGAAGTAATCAGCAGTGATATTTCCAGCGGCAGTAGCATCTCCGGAAGTAGTGATTGATGAATCAGTGAGGGTGGTGGTTGCTAATCCTAGGATGCCCATAAAAATGACTCCAGTAACTATCCAAATTAAGAAAGCAAGGTTCTTGTTTCTGCCGTTTTTTCCTGAGATCATTTTTTTGTTTCCGCTATGATTTGTTTCATAGTTAATTCAACTTTTTTAGAGAGCATGAAAGCATTGTCTTCACAATATTTTTGGAATTGTTGATATATTTTAGAATTAACACTAAGAGTAACTTTCTTTTGCTGACTCTTCTGGTTGGATTTCATGGTTTCATGAGATTTTTCATGATTAATTCAACTTTTTTAGAAAGCGTGAAGGCATTATCTTCACAATATTCTT
>JAAOXZ010000042.1 GCA_018221085.1 Candidatus Woesearchaeota archaeon | reverse complement strand
TTTTCTGAAGAAACAGAATTTGATTTAGCTAAAAACCTTCTTCAAACACTTAACACCAATAAAAAAGAAGGTGAAACCATTGCCGATTTCCAAGATAGAATCCAAGATGAATTAAACACTACCTTAGATTTAGAAGAAGAAATGAAAGAATAACTAACTCAACTGTCTTTCGATCACTTCTTTAAATGTACTGAAGGGTTGTGCACCGATTACTTTTTCTCCATTGATTAATAAAGCCGGAGTACCGCTAATTCCTGCTTCAGCCGCTGTTTGTTTGTCTAGATTTACTTGCTGAAGGATTTCTGGATCTATTAAGCACTCGTTAAACTCTTCCAAATCCAAATTTAACTCTTCTGCTAGGGTTTGTAAATATTGTAAATTCAATCCCTCTTTATTTTCAAACAAGCCATCATGATATTCCCAAACCATGTCTTGTCTCCCAGCACACATTACTGCTATTGCTGCCGGTTCTGCCATGTCATGAAATCCTAACGGTAAATGTCTCAGAACAAACTTAACTTTTCCCGTGACGATATAATCTTCCTTTATCTGTACTAAAGCATTCTCATAAAATCTAGTACAATAAGGACATTGAAAATCAGTAAATAATATCATTTCTATTGGGGCGTCTACAGATCCTTGAAAATAAGCTCCATCTTTCAGACCACTTAATTCTCCGTAATCCTTGGCAAAGGCTCCAGTAATATCTAACTCTGTTAAATAAGGCCCTAACCAGGTTAATACTAATGCTAAGGCTAGAATACCAATAATCGCGTTTTTAATTTTATCTCTAGTTCTTTTTTTAGGTGTGTCTAATTTTTTTAAAATATTTGGTTTACGCAATCTCCTCTTTCCTCCTTTCATTTAGATACTAAATCAAACTACTTATTTAAAGTTTGTCCTTCTCTATAGTAATCAAAACAAAAATAATTTAAAGCACAATACTTTAATCAATACCCCCAAAGAGGATTAAATGATATTTTCCCTAACTGAATTTCCCTTAAGAAACAAAACAGTTCTAGTTAGAGTAGATTATAACGTTCCTCTTAAAAATAATAAAGTCACTGATAACACCAAGATTAAAGCTTCTCTTTTAACCTTAAGATATCTCTTACAAAAAGAATGCCAGATAGTTTTAGCTACACATTTAGGCCGACCTCAAGGAAAAGTAGTTTCTAAATTAACCACCACTCCACTAATTAAAGAATTAAAAAAACTCTTACCCAAAAAAACCAAAATCACTAAACTTTCCGATTGCGTTGGTGAAAAGATTAAAAAACGTATCACCAAGGGAAAAAGTAAAGAAATTTTTATGCTAGAAAATCTCCGTTTCCATAAAGAAGAAAAAGCCAACAGTTCTGCCTTTGCTTATTCTTTAGCTTCTCTAGCTGATTTCTATATCAACGACGCTTTTGCCGTTTCTCATCGTCAACACGCTTCCGTCGATGCCATCACTAAGTTCATTCCTGCGGCTCAAGGATTTCTTTTAAGAAAAGAAATTAATCATCTCAGTAAAGTTCTAAAACCAAAAAAACCTTTAGTTTGGATTATTGGTGGAATAAAAAAAGATAAACTAACCACTATCAAACAACTAGCTAAAAAGGCCGACCACATTCTAATCGGTTCGGGGTTTGTCAATCTAATAAAAAAGAGTACCAAAAAAATTATTTTACCCCTAGATCTAAACCAAGAAAAAGATATTGGACCTAAAACCATCACTTTATTTCAATCTCATCTCAAAAAAGCCAAAACTATTGTCTGGAATGGTCCTTTAGGTCAATTTGAGAAACCACCATTTGCTGTAGGCTCTAAAAAAATTGCCCGTTTTATCTCTCGACTTAAAGCCACTACTATTATCGGCGGTGGAGAAACTTCCGAAATGATTCATCAATTCAAGTTAGCCCACAAGATGACTTGGGTTTCTACTGGCGGCGGAGCTAGTTTATCTTTTCTCACCGGAAAAAAACTCTCCGCTATCAAAGCTTTAGAAAAGAATTATAAAAAATTTAAAAAGAAAATCACTTAATCGTTACTTTCTTAATAATTACTGGTTCATTTGGTTTGTCATTTGCTCCGACCTTAACATTACCAATTTCAGACAACACGTCATCTCCGCTAACTACCCGTCCAAATACGGCATGTTTACCATCCAGCCAAGGAGTTGGTATCAAAGTAATAAAAAATTGACTCCCTCCCGTACCCGGTCCCGCGTTAGCCATGGAAAGAATTCCCGCTTTGTCGTGTTTTAATTCTGGATGAAATTCATCTTCAATTTCATAACCTGGACCACCAGTACCATCTCCACTGGGATCTCCTCCTTGAATCATAAACTCTTTGATTACTCGATGGAAATTCAAACCATCATAAAATCCCCTTTCAGCTAAATCAATAAAATTCTTAGTAGTTACTGGTGCTCTTTGCTCAAATAACTCCACTTCCATAGTTCCATGATTAGTTTCTATTACTGCAATATGATTTGTCATTGTTTCATCTCCCCCATATAGTTTTATGCCAATTACTATTACTAGTACCAGCAATATCACCCAAGTAATCTTCCTCATTTAACTAGTATAAAAATAAATCATATAAAAACATTGCGTTATCAAACCAACCTTACTTCCACTTTCAACATCTCTTTAACTGGTTCTTTTAATTCCTCGGCTAATTTTTCTCCACCCAGAGCCTGTAATTTAACTTTCAATTCCTCTATTTCTCTAATCATTAAAACAGTTTGTTCTTCAAAATGCTCCGACTTGTATTCGGCTTCTTCAATTAATTTATCAATGCCATAGCCTTTAAGTTTTGTTTTAATTTCATTTACTTTCTTTTGTAATTCTTCTGCTTTTTTCACTAGTCCTTGTAAATAGCCGCTCTTAGCCTTAATCACCAATTCTGCGATGATTTCTTTCTGCTTATCATCTAATTCCACTTCTCCGTTTTCCACTCCTTTTTTTAATCCTTCCAAAACTCCGACAATTTTTAATTCTTTATCCTTCAATAACGCTTTCACGGCGTCTTCTAAGTAATCTCTGACTACCTCTACTGCTAAGGTTACTTTCTCGTATTTTCTCAATGCCCGTCCGATCTTAGAGAAGAATAAAAAGGCTTCATCTTTATTTTCTTCTACCTCGGCATTGATTTGCTCTTCCTCTTCCCTTAACTCCACTAATTCTTGATATTCGTCATTATTTCTTAATCGATCAATTTCTGCTTCTTCTTTTTCTTTCCCTTCGGCACAACGGGTTAGTTTCTGTTCTTTCCATCGCAGATCTTCTTCTAATCGCTCTCGCCTTCGTTTATCTTCTTGTAAAAATCTGACTTTCTCTTGGATCTCATTTATTTTCTTTAAACCTTTTTTCTCTAATTTTCCATCAAAATCCTTGGCCAATAAATTGATTTCTCCGACGGCCTTGAATACTTCTTCCACCGGTTTAAAAAATAAATGTTGTGCCGCTTGATAGCTTTTAGCAGTTTTTTTAGATAATTCGTCCAGAGAATTACTTAAGGCTTCATTAAAATTCATTGATTTTCGTAAATCATCTCCTTCCGGAATATTTAAACATTCTAAGAAACGTTTCATTTCTCGAGTATAATTTTCTTTATGTCCCAAAACTACATTCTTGATTTTTTCATCGACTCTTTCTTTCTCTTTTTCATCCATCTCTGCTGTTTCTAAGGAAGTTATTTTTTCTCCCAACACCCATTTAATGTCTTTAATTTGGTTAAAGAAACCTGAGATTTCTTCTTTGAAATCAATCTTGTAGATTTTATTATCTAGCCAACTATTGAAATCTTCAACTCTGACTTCTTCTACTTCAAAGACTTCTTCTTCCTTCTGAAATAATTTTTTTAGGAAACCAAACATTTTAGTAAACTTTATCCTATTTCTTATATAATTGTTTCTATAATCAATAACATTCTTTGTAAAAGAAGGAATTGAATGAGAAGATTTTTAAATATTCACTTGTATCAGTATAAAATGAGTTTTTTAAATCATATGAAACATCGTGTTTTGGCAACCGTACTGGCCATCATGGTATTTGTCTTTGTAATAATGAGTGCTGCCGGAAGTGCGGTCTCAGAAACCTTAGGAATTATCTTTGTGATTTTAGCAATTTTATCGGGTATAGCAAGTGCTTATTTCTTCAAGACTAGACATTAGTAGTGTAAATTTAAATCCTTTCATCTGAATTAAAGATTAAACTAAACTTCATCTTATGACTTTTTTAATTTTTCTACATTGTCTACAGATAAACTTTTGCATAAATTTACCATTGCCATAATTTTCAGGCCCCATATATTTTTCCCATTTATGGATTCCTAGTTTGCATTTGATTCTTGAAAGCATTTTTATTAATTTATAAAGAATTTTTATAAATTTTGTGCTTTGATAAATCAATAATATTCTTTGTAAAAGAGAGAATTACCTCTTCATTAAAGGAAATGCTTCTCTAAAATCTTCAAAAAGACCGCCACTTTTTATAAATAGAGTATCCCAAACTCCCTTATAATATTCGACTATGTTTTTTGCCGACATTATAGAGAATCCGTTATCTAAGGCTCCTTGGGCAGTTTTATAGACACATGCCGGATAATATACTCCGGTGATAAAAACAGTGGAAATATCCCATTCCTGAAGTTGGGAGGTTAATTCTTCTTGTAAAAATGCATTCTGATCATCTTTAATTAAGTGATACTTTCGACGAATACGTTTCATGGCTTTTCTAATGGGTCTGACCGTCATTCCACAATTCAAATAGTTTATATCTACTGTCGGGATATCGTATTCGGCACAATACTTTAACAATAATTTATGTCGTTGAATCAATTTTTTTCGGTAGCTTCTATCTTGAAGAAACTCCAGTTGCATATCGACCACTAGAACTCCCAAATCAGGAACGATAGTTGGAGATGTTTCTAGTTCCATCCTATCTCCCCACTATAATCTCTACCACATCTCTATGGTTCAGTAAATGTTCTTTGCCCACTGTTCTTTTGGTTTTAACGTCAATGGCTCGGATAAAATGTTTGCCTATATCAGTATGTAAACGATAAGCAAAATCTAAAGCGGTGATTCCTGGCGGCATTAAAAAACAATCCGGCAACACATTACCGTCAGAATCTTCTAAGTTATTAACTCCTCCTGGAAAAATAGCAATATATTTCAATAAATCAAAAACCGCGTTGTTCAGCACTTGTTGCAATCCAGTATCACCATTTTTATCTAAAACATTTTCTTTAATGAATTCTAAAGCTTTTTCCTGCTTCTCATTCAACTTTCCGATGATTTTAAAATCTTTATCTCCCGGAATATATTCAATTAAATCGGTTTTAGCAGCCTCCCGCAAAGCTAATTCTGATTCAGCACTGCAACCAATTAACATATGGTCTGGGAATTCCTTCTTTAATCGGGTAAAATTTTCTTTGCCACCTTTCACATCAATTTTATTACAAGCAATTACCATCGGTTTAGTTAACTTTCTTAATTCCGTAGCTAATTTTTGCAATTCTTCTTCACTCCATAAATTGGGCTTTCCAGTCTCCAATCCTAAACTTTTAATCACATCTTCAACCATCTCTTCAGTTACTTTCAAACCAGAAAGTTGCTTGCCTAAAGCTACGTGAATTTCTTTCTTTTCTTGAACTACGGTTCGGGCAAATTTTTCCCAACCTTTCTTTAAAATACCTAAATACCACATATCTAATTCTTCTTCTAAGAATTTAACATCTTCTACTGGATCGTGACTTCCGATATCAACTG
>JAAOXZ010000004.1 GCA_018221085.1 Candidatus Woesearchaeota archaeon | reverse complement strand
TTTTTAAACTTCTTTATCTTAGTTAGTAAAAAAGAGGTAATTAATGAATAAAATAATCTTAGCTTTGCTTTTGGCTGGTTTTGGTACGCAGCTGATTAAAATATTAGTTCTGTGGTTTAAGTATAAGAAAATAACTCTAAATGATTTAATTGTTACTGGAGGAATGCCATCTTCCCATTCGGCATTTGCCGTTTCTTTAGCCACTAGTATTTATTTATTAGAAGGAACGTCAACCGCGTTTGCTATATCCTTAGTTTTGGCTTTCATCGTAGTGCGGGATTCCTTTGGAGTGCGGAGAACAGTGGGTGAAGAAGGACATGTATTGGTAAAAGTAATGAAGAAGCTAAAAATCAAGACCAAGGTACATTACACTTTAGGCCACACTCCCTTACAAGTGTTAGTGGGTAGTTTAATTGGTTTTGTGATTTCTTTAGTAGTGTTTTATTTACTTTGATTAAAATAACCTTCTTGATTACAATGTTTCAAAAGTTTATTGAAGGCTTCTTCTAAGAGAGGAACTTCTTTGATATCCGGTCCATGAAATCTTTCTACCATCTCTTCAGTCCAACCTTTCCAGTCTTTTTTATAATCTAATTCGTGTATCAAAGAATCAATTCTGTCTATGGCTTTAGCGAATTTAGCTTCTTTGGTTTCTCTTTCTTCAAATTCAACAAATAAATCCCAGACTTTTTCCTTCATCGCTTCTGGAAATTCTTCTTTTAATTTTTTCATTGCTTCCTTCTCTATTGCTTTCTTGTTCTTTCTTTCCTCTTCATGATGAATTGGAACATCTCCCGCTTCGATCTCAACCACATCGTGATACATTAATAATTCATAAACTTTCAAACGATCGATTTTCTTATCCTTCATGATACTCAAAAAATAATCGGCTAAAATTAAAGTACTCCAGCTATGTTCCGCAGAACTTTCTTTTCTGTTTAATACTGAAGTGGCTCTTTCTACATGTTTTAAGTGATAGAACCTTCTTAATTTATTGAGATTTTCCATTTTTAAACTTTATTTTTTTTATAAAAGAAGGCATATATAAAGTTATTGTAAATTACAGAGTAAGTTTTATAAAGTATTTATTTAAAAAATAAAGATGACAAAATATGCTGTAGTTAAAAAAATGATTATTGAAACTACGGCCGTTACAGCTATGGCTTTACCTATTTATGCGGGTTTAGAAACTTTTGTTGCTGATATGTCTTGGGAGATATCATTAAAAGCAAGAATAGGTGCAATATTTTTAAATTATCTTTTTGTACCTATTGGGATGAAAGGACGTGAAATTTCAAAAAACTTATTTAAAATAGATAATCAGAAATCCAAGGGGAAATTAAATTCATTACATGATGCACTTTATGTGGCAGCAGGAAGTATGTTAATAAAACCAGCTTTATATATCTCAGTTGGAGAAACAGATATAAAGAAAATAGCTGTAGGGACTTTGGCAACAATGGCTGCAGGATTTGCTATGGGGCCCATAGGATTATATCTTGTAGATACATTTAAAGATTTAACAAATGTAGAACCTTTTGAAAGAATTCCTAAAGTGCTTAAAAATAAAAAGCCTAGCTTTAAGAAAAAAGTTGCTGCTGGATTTTTAGCAGCTTCAATTGCTTTAACTGGATTAATATATGCTTTAGCGCCAAAAAAACCTAATCAAGAATATCTTAATCAAGTAAATGAAGAGCAAGTAATCAATTCACTTAATAAGAATTCATTTGATTTAGAAAAAATAATAGATCCTTAATCTAGATACTCAAATTTTCCATTTTTAAAATTCAGTCAGCTTCTTTTCTGAGCCGTAAGTAATGATGGTAGTGATGCCACCGCCTTCTAGTTTGTCTTGTTTAGTTGAAATAAACCTGCCGTCTTTTAATTTATCAATTTTTCGAGTGAAAGTTTTGTAACTAACCCGCCCACCCTTTTCTTGATATTTTTCAAATAAGCTGCCAATTTTGCTATCATTATTTTCTCTAATCAAATCTAGAATTGAAATCAATTCTTCATCTAGGCCTTCTTGGGATTTAACTTGGAATTCATCAGCTTTTCTGATAGCTTCGTCTACGTGCATCAAACCAATCTTTTTGTGGCTTTTTTCTTCAGCCAAACTGCCGGATTCTTTCATCAAATACAACCCCACCCTAACATCCCCTACTTTAGCGGTTTTTTCTGCTAATTTGTTAAACGCTTCGTTATCCCAAACTCCAGACACAAAAGCATATCTCTTTCTTTGTTCTAAAATACCTTTGATTTCTTCTTGATTATAGGGACGGAAAAATAAAAATTCGGCTCCTAACCGACTAACAATCCGCTTATCTATCTTTTCGTAAGTTTCTTTTTCGTTAGTAATAAGGAAAATAGACTTTCGGTAAATATCTTCTAAGAGAGTGTATAAAAAATCGAAATCATCTAATTTATCTATTTCGTCAAAAATGAAAACTGCCTTACCTTTGTTAAGTTTGTTTTTAATCAAACTGAAAAGCTCACTAGTTTTTTTCTGTTGAATAAATTTAAATCCTAAATCTTCACAAATTTTAGTAAAGATTTTGAAAGTAGTATTTTCTTTCCAACAATTGATGTAAATAGCGAATATATCTTCGGTCTCTTCTTCCAATTCTCTTAAAACATGTTTACAGGCAGTGGTTTTTCCCACACCCGGCGTACCAAAAACAAATAAATTTTTCCCATTGCTATCTTGGAGCAGCGGCTTAATAGCTACCGCAAAACGCATTTGTTCATTTTCTCTAAATTTAAGAACTTTAGGTTGAAAGTCAAAATCCAAAACGACCGTGTCTTGAAAGATAGATTCTCCCGATTTTAACATATCCTTGAATAAACTCATAAGAAATGGATTAAAAGACCCCTATATTAATGTTATTAATCTTACTTTTTCGGTTTAAGCTCTTTAATCCCACTCATGTAGGGCCAAAGAATTTTAGGTATTTTAACTGTGCCGTTTTTAGTTTGAAAATTCTCCAAAATAGCCACCAGAATTCTAGACGTAGCTAAAGCCGTATTGTTCAGAGTATGTAAAACTCTTCGTTTTCCTTCCTTGTCAATAACTTTGATGTTTAATTTTCGAGCTTGATAGTCAGTACAGTTGCTTAAAGACATTATTTCGCCATAGTTTTTAATGGTGGGTCGCCAAACTTCGACATCATAACTGCGATGTTTCCATAAACTTAGATCTCCGGAACAGATTTCGATTACCCGATAAGGCAAACCCAATGCTTTTAGAATCTCTTCAGAATTATGTAATAATTCGTCAAAATATTTTTCACTCTCTTCGGGTTGGCAGAAAACAAACTGTTCCACTTTATTAAATTGGTGAGTTCTCCACAGACCCCGTTCATTAATACCATGAGCACCAACTTCCTTTCGGAAGCACATACTATAAGAAAAATATTTTTTAGGTATTTCTTTTTCTGGTAAGGCTTCGTTAGCATGAATGCCCAATAAAGCGTGTTCGCTAGTGCCAATTAAAACTAAATCTTCCTCAGCCACTGAATAAATAGTTTCTTTTAATTCTTCCACATTAGTAGCCGCTTCCAAAATTTCTGATTTAATCATCAATGGAGGTTCGATATAAAGATAATCTTTACTGTTCATGAAATCAATAGTGAAGCGTATCAAAGCTTGATTCAGTAATCCCAGCTCACCCTTCAGAAAATAAAAACCGTGGCCAGAAGTTTTAGCCGAAGCTTCGAAATCGGCAATGCCTAGTGATTCCACTAACTCCACATGGTTTTTTAATTTAAAGGTAAACTTTGGCTTTTTACCAACTTTCTTCAATTCTTTATTCTCACTATCATCTTTTCCCTTAGGAACCGATTTGTGCAATACATTTCCAATCAACTTTAACTTCTCATTACGTTTTTCCAATAATTTACTGGCTTTCTCTACTTGTTTTTTAATTTCTTTAACGACCACTCGCATTTCTTTAACATTACTTGCAATTGATTTCCCTTGTTTCTTCAATTCATTGATTTCTAAAGAAACCGTATTTCTTTTATGCTTTAGTTGTTCAACTTTCTTCAATTCTTTTTTCCATTTTTGATCTAAAGAGAGAACTTCATCCACTATCTTGGAGTCTCTGCCCCTTTTCTTTTCAGAAGCCTGAACGACTTTGGGTTTTCCCCGTAATAAAGCAATGTCTAACATATTTTGAAGGGTATTTCTTAGTTATTTAAACCTTACTATTCATAATCTACGTCCAAAAAGTATATAAACAAAAAAAATAATCCATAATCAGGAAATGAAAAAGAGGTTACTATTAATTGTAAGTATAATTTTCTTAGCCCTATTTACTAATCCCGGATTAAAGAAACATATTCATCACCATCTCAAAAAAGGTCGACACTATTCCGCTGTCAGGAAAGATTTGATTAAAGCTGGGTGGCAAGAGGAACATGTAGATTCGGCATATAAAAAAGTATTAACTCATCGTTATAAAAAATATCAAGAAACTAATGCTTCTCCAGTTAATGTAAACCGGAAAAAGATGATAATCATTGCCGTAGTTAGTACTATCCTAGTCATCAGTGCCCTTTTCTTATTAAGCAGCGTTATTGGGAAAGCCATTCAAACTCAAAGCAACTTCGCCCACAATGAACCTTTTATTTGTACTCCCCCCCACATCGTTACCGAAGGAGGATGTTGTTTAGATAATAATAACAACGGAGTTTGCGATATTGATGAAGAATATGAAAAAGGAAGGGTAGCAGTTAGTGCTGATGTTTGTCATGACCATCGGGATTGTGCTGCTGGAGAAGTTTGTATTGATAGTAAATGTAATGTGTTAAGTAATTTATATCGCACGGACTGTCCAAAACAAGACAAATGTAATATTAATCAAATTGAAATTTTCACCAGCGATAATGAAATGTACACGCTCCATGCTAAAAAAGGAAGCTATACTGCGGCTGGAGCCCTAGCTTGGACCATTCGACCAGTACCCAACTATTGCCAGGGAGAAGAAATTGTCGTTCCTATCGAAATTGAAAAAACTGATTTAGTCTGCTATATCGGGTTAAGTAAAACTGATGAGTTAAAACAAGAAATCTCTTGTGATCAGGGTACTGAAATCACCTGTAAAACAAATGAAGATTGTACTGCTTGTTTTGATTTGTATGGTGTACCTTGTTATTGTCATAATTCAGATTCGGAAGGAATTTGTGTAAAAGACCGGATTGATGATATTGATGTCAAAGTAGTCAGTAAAGAAATAATCACCTTAAGAATTGGTCAAACTAGTGCCGTGATGACCCATCCCAATCCCAAGGTGAATGAAGCTTTGAAAGGGTTTACTTTAACACTTAAAGATGTTAACGAACTTTGCTTCCCTAGCTAACGGGAAAATTTATATAAGAATTCTGCACTCTACATCTTATGACTTTTCTTCGGACTAAAAAGATAAACAACAATTTCTATTGTTATCTAGTGCAAAATAAACATACCAAAAAAGGTCCTCGCCAAAAAGTTAAAAAATATTTGGGCAGGGCCTGGAAATTAGAACAGAAAAAAGAATTAGATTTTCTGGATTTTTTAAAAGTCAACAACTTTAACGATTATTTTAAGAAAAGTAAAAAAGAAATATTAATGGGATTAGTTCAATGGGAATTAATCAGACACGGATTCCAAGAAAAGAAAGATTCTCTAGTTAACCAAGACATTTCTTTTAACATTAAGAACAATAAAATAATAAAAAAAGATAAAGAAGTCTTGCTCGCTTTAAATGAAGGATTTTTATGCTCTTTCACCACTGGCAGAATTTTAAAATTTAAAAAATCAGGAGATTTGCAAAAAGATGCTTTAACGTTGGCGAAGTATTTTGTAGAAGCGGGGATAAAAATACCACAAGAGGTGTTTATTGGTTTTTATGAAAAACACTGAAAAATATGTGAAACAGATTTTTAGTGTCCCAAAAATCCCGGAGGATTTTTTAGGATGTTAGATGAAAATCACGAGGAAATAGAAGAAAAGGAATCTTGGTATAAAGGACCCCTTAAAATTATCATCGGGCTTTTTTTATTACTATTAATTATAATGTGGTTGGTTCCTTTTTATGGAATCAAACAGAATCCCGAACCAAATCGACTGGTGGAGTTAGACGAGTTGAATACTCAAATGGAGATTCCCCTTATTTCTTCGAGCGATATTAGAGACTATGTTTTAGTCAATTCTGAGATTAAACAAGTTGCTGACCGAATAGTGTCTTTATCTTGTTCTCAAACCCACCGCGTTTGTAATGCTAAGGCGTTGTTTTATTTTGTCCGGGATAACTTTGATTATGTTAATGATCCTTTAGCCTTCGAGTATTACAAAACTCCTCAAGAAAGCTTTAGTTCTCAAAATGGCGACTGTGACGATGCTTCTATTCTGTTGTCTAGTTTACTGCGATCGGTAGGTTTTCAAACTCGATTCGTTCAAGTTCCGCGGCACATTTTTGTTCAAGTAAAAATTCCAGAAGCAGTTTCTTCTTATAAAACAGAAGCAGATTGGATCAATCTCGACGCTACTTGTAGTAATTGTGAGTTTGGAGAAATGCATTATTCTTATACTAATTCTAATAAAAATTTCATAGAATAATTCAGAATAAAGTGGGGCTCCCAAAGGGGGTGAGGGTGGTAGAATAAAAGGGAGCCCCCGCATTATCAATAAACAGAGAAAAGTTAAACTAATATATAAATGTTACGTTTTTGTATACTGGTATTTCAAAGTGTATATTAGTACTCGAAGATGGTAAAACCAGCTCATTGAAAGAACTCCTTCAAAAATGGTTCGAAGTCTTTCCTGACAATGACGTTTTCTCGAGGGAAACAACGGAAATAAGTTTGCCAGGCAAACCTTTCATCTAAGTAAATAACGGTGCCTTTATCTTCTGCCGAGCGAATACACCTTCCTGCACTTTGAAAGCATTTACTCATCGCCGGAAATAAATATCCATATTCCCAACCCTTGTCGAACTTTTCATCAAAGTATTTGATGATCTCTTTAGTTTTCAAAGTAGGTTTAGATAACGGAACTCCCACGACAACAACTCCATTTAACTGGTCTCCTGGTAAATCCACTCCTTCTCCAAAGGAACCTCCCATCACCCCCAGTAAAACTCCTCCTGTTTCTTTTTGGGCTTTGAATCGTTCTAAAAATTCTTCTTTTTCCGTTTTGTTCATTTCTCTTTTTTCCCAAAAGGTTTTCTTAGTAGTAGTTAAGTGAGTGCAGACGCTGTCTCTCAAAGCATAAGAAGGAAAAAAGATGGCACAATTTCCCCGAATTAGATTTAACATATCGGAACATTTGCTTCCGATTCGCTGATACATTTCATCGCTCCGTAAACTATACTTAGTGGTGGTTTCGGGAACAATCAAAGTTAATTTGTTTTCGGGAGGAAAAGGATTAGTATAACTTTTTTCGATGGCGTCAACTCCCAGAATATCATTGTACATGAAAGTAGGTTTTAACGTTCCGCTCATTAAAATGGCGCTGTGTACCTTGGAAAAAATTTCTTTGGTGACTAAGCTAGGATCCAAACAATCGTAACTCAAATAAGTCATCGGCCCATATTTGGTATATCTTTCACCAATGATTCTGGTGTACCCTTCATCGTCTCCCAACCAGCTTTCTAAGAAACTAGCTACTCCTCCAATATAACTACGTCTTTTTTTCTTTCTGACTTCGTCGCCAATTACTTCTAACTCTTCTACTAATTCGGCATAAGGCGTAATCTTTTTAATTCGGGTTAAGAACTCGTCTTTGGTTACCAGACGTTCGTTACCGCCGGAAGTTTTCAATTCATTAAGAACGCCATTTATTTGTTCCATTATTTCGGCTATCTTTTCTTGATCATATTTTTTGGCTTCTAAGACCGCATTCTTTAACATATTGTCAGTTAATCGATGGCTCAACATTTCTACTATTCGGTTGGGCAAGTTGTGCGCTTCGTCGACAATCAAGATAGTCTTCTCTAATTCTTTGTCTAGTTTACCAAAAATATTTTGCTGAATAAAGGGATTGAAAAGATAATAATAATCCCCAATAATAACATTAGCTTTCTTACCTAGCTCCAAAGAAATTTCATAACCGCACATTTCTTTCTTTTTGCAGATAGTTATTAATTCGTCATTATGTACTGTACCTTTTTTGATTAATTCTCCAATCAATTTTTTTGCTTCCACCGTCAATTTATTTTTTACTTTAACCGAGTTCAAAAATTGACATTCATTTTTTCTCACAATGGCCTTACAAAATTCCTGAAACTCATTAGCATACAAATCCTTAACTTCTTGATTACACATCCATCTTTTGCCAATCAAATCTGCACAACTAACTTTTGCCCCCCACTTCTCTTGCATTAGTTTTAACGTCTCTACGGCCAAGGTATGTTGGGTGTGTCGATTAGTTAGAAACCAAACTGTTAAATTATTTTTGATGGCATAACTCAATGCTGGCCCCAAAGCAGAAACTGTTTTTCCTAATCCAGTGGGAGCATCAGCAACCAATCTTTTTTTCTCTTTTATCGTCTGTTCTATATCTAAAATTAAATTTTCCTGATTTTTCCTTACTTCTTCGTGTGGAAAAAGCAATTCTTTTTTCCTCTTTTCAGTGTCAATAAGCATAAAAGGTTCAAAAAAAACAAAACTTTTAAATATACACATCCTCTAACCTATAGTATCCAAACTATAAATGTTTAAATATAACTACCAAAGTAGAGGTTCTGGGGTGTTCAACTTTGATTAAAACTAAAAAAATATTTGACGTCTTTTTCCGTGAAAAACCGGCCATGATGTTAGTGGAATTAAAAAACGCTAACTCTCAAGTGTATGCCTCTGTTTTGGCCAAGCAGATCGATTGTACGTATTCTCATGTTGTTAAAATACTTCAAGAGATGCAAAAAGCCAGTTTGATTAATTTCAAAAAGGAAGGCCGTTTAAAGCTTTTAGAGTTAACTAAAAAAGGCTATGATATTGCTCAAAACATTGAGAGTATCAAAACCAATCTTTAATTGATTTTTTTATTACTTTTTTTTATGTCTTGATTTTTATGATCTGAGTGGTTTATTAACACATAGAGAATACTCTGTTCCTGGATTTCGGCAGATGTCTTCTGTTTGTTCCATTCTATCATCACAATCCTGGTTCTCGTAGCAAGCAATGCTGTTTACTACTATGCTCCCCGTCATTTCCTCATTAAAGCCACTAAAGAGCACTACTACTGCCATAGCCCCTACAAATAACAAGACAAATAAACAAGATCTTATTTTGTGGTTCATAAAAAAGAAAAAGAAAATAGAGTATAAAAAACTTACTCTAAATACATCATTACTTTTTCTGTTTCGAATTTCCAGTCAGCAGGTAATTTTCCTGAGTTCTTATAATATTTAACCAATCTACTAATTTTGGAGTATGTTAATAAGAGACCTCTCCCCGCAGTTTTGTCTTGTTTATTTTTTTCTAAATGTTTTTTAGAAGCAATAAACTTTTTAATCAAAGCCATTAAATCTTCTGGAAGTTCTTTTAACAAATCATTTTCTGCAAGAATCTTAGTAACTCTCTTTCCAGAGATGGCCTTAACGTCATGAACGCCATAAGTATCTCTCAAAGTCATTCCGATTTCGCTGGGTTCTACTCCCGATTTTGCTAACCGAATAACTAGTTTTTCGATTTCATTTCCTTTATATCTAGTCCAGGAAGGAATTCTTTTAATCGGTTTAGTACTACCACTCTTCCCCTTGTCACGTGAATGCATTCTAGCCATTTTTATAATCCTCTGAGAGAAATAATCTTTGTTATCCTCTCCAGTATGCGCAAGCCTTAACCGACGCACCTCTTGATTTATAGTCTAATTATCGGTTTTATTTAAAAAGGTTTTGTTTTAATTGACAAGAGTAGATTTTATAAACTAAATACAAAAATTATATTGCGATGAACAAAAATATCGCTGAAATCTTAGAAGGTAATTTGACCAAGACGATACTCAAAGTATCTTTGCCCTTAGTCGTAGCATTCTTATTACAAACTTCATTCAATATCATTGATGGTATTTTTGTCGGCAGAATTGGTGCGGAAGCATTAGCCGCAGTTTCATTAGCATTCCCCATGATTTTCCTGATGATCTCTTTAGCTGCAGGTTTGGGAGTGGGGGCCACATCTCTAATCGCCAGAAGTATTGGCGCTAAGGATTATAAAAAAGCAAACAACGCTGCCGAACACTCCTTGCTTCTTTTTTTTATACTGGGGTTATTTTTTACCGTGTTCGGATTAATGTTCGGTAAACATTTGTTTAAATTAATCGGGGCTACTGGAACAGTACTCCAATTAACTATTGATTATACTAATATTATTTTTGCTGGCAGTATTTTTTTATTTCTTGTTTTTATTGCCAACAATATTCTACGGGGAGAAGGAAATATGAAAATACCTATGTTTGTCATGGGTGGTTCCGCCATTCTTAATGTAATCTTGGATCCTATCTTCATATTTGTATTGGGTTGGGGCGTTAAAGGGGCAGCTATCGCAACAGTGGTTTCTAGAGCCGTTGCCTGTATCGCAGTTTTTGTGTACCTTCTGACAGATAGAGCAACAATAAAAATCTCAATGAGGTATTTTAAATACCAATACTCGATCATTAAAGAGATCTTTCGCATAGGGATACTCAGTTCGGTATCACAAGTATTAACTTCCATTAGTATGTTTATTTTAACTGCCATTGTAGCTAAGTTCGGGACCGAAGCCATAGCCGCATATGGTATCGCTTTTCGTCTAGAAGGGATCGCTTTCATGCCACTGATTGGGCTTACTGCCGCCGTAATGACTATTGTGGGCCAGAATGTAGGTGCTAAAAATCTTTCCCGAAGTCGTAGAACAACTTTCAATGCCTCGGTAATGGGAATTGTCTATTCTTTATTAGTAGGAATCTGCTTTTTTATCTTTGCCGTCCCACTGGCCAAATTATTTAACAATAATCATCAAGTAGTATATCAAGCCTCATTATATTTGGTGATTAATGCCATCACCTATATGTTCATAGCAATAATTCTAGTGATAAATGGTTCTTTTTTGGGGGCCGGTATGGCCTTGCCACCATTATCAATGAATATTCTTAGATCAGTGATAATAGTAATTCCTCTAGCAATATTTTTATCAAAAATGTATGGACTCATGGGCGTTTGGATTGCCATCGCTATCGCTTCAGTAATTACTAGTGCAATAAGTGTAGTCTGGTATCGGCTAACAGCATTTAAAAAGAAATAGCCCCGCGCGGATTTGAACCGCGGTCAATGCCTTTCTTCCCTTAGCAGGGCCAAAGGGCACTATGATAGTCCACTACATTCCGCGAAGCAAAATGCTTCTCCACGGGGCTGTGAACTAAGCCACAGCGGGGCTAATTAGCATATAAGATAGATTATTTATAAAATTTTAGGTGAATATATCAATTTATTTTTTCTAAATTCCATTTTTGATTTTGGAATGTGGTACCCAAACTTCTTCCAAAACTCATACTTTGTAACATGAACTGGATTCTTAGGAGAAATTTCCTTAAACCACTTATTAGCATTATTTTTACCAGAAATCTGGTAATAAATTTGTCCATTAAAGCGTGAGTCTTTCCAAGTTCCGTAAGAAAAACCGATTTTCTTCAACAGAGCCCCCACTTCATTGGCAAGGGGAGATTCCATTTGAGAAAATTGAATTCTTGGATAATAATTAATGTTTTTTGTTTGTTTTGAAAATTTAACACACCCATCGGTGTCAAATAAACCCCTTAATAAATAAGGGATTAATTTTTTATCAGAAATTATCTTTTTCGGGAAAGAGGCATATTTTTTCGATCCTCTTTTCAACCCAATTTCATTAACTAAAAAATCAACAATCTGTTTTGAATAAATCACAAGATAATATGCATTACGATCTTTTCTTCTCCTTAGTGAAGGAGTTTTATTAAATAAAGATTGGAAAAGCCAACACACTCTTTTTTGGTAATATTCCAAATCTTCTAGGCTACCAACAATAGTTATTAAATTATGTTTACTGTGAATATGGCCATCACCAAGAATAATACCTACTAGTTCTGCCATCCGTGCATTCTTTCTTTGTAATTTTGATTTCAAATTAATCACCTCGCCCACGATTGGCGGTTGATTTGGAATCAAAAGTGATAAATGAGTTATAAAAGTTTCTTTAAAAATTCAACAAAAATTCCGATACATATAAAAATACTAAAAAATTCATTTTACATGAAAAGATGGTCGTAGGATTAGAACAAAAGGCAATAGAACAATTTGCTGCTCAACCACCAGCAGAAGTAGTTAGTTTTTTCCAACCCCTGATGGAAGTTATTCAACCTGCAGTAGGGACTATTAGTGCGATTGTTGGCGGATTGTTTGGCTTGTATTTGATTTTTATTGTTGCTCGTTTGTATTATGAAAGAAAAAAAGTTAAATTACTGCGGAACATTAATTATGATTTAGATTACTTGAATCAGCATTTTAATTTACCTTATTCTCATGAAAGGAAAACGCCTAAGAAATTTGTTTCTTTAGACGAATTTAGAAGAATGAAAGAAGAAAGAGAACAGAAGAATGTAGAGAAACTGA
>JAAOXZ010000041.1 GCA_018221085.1 Candidatus Woesearchaeota archaeon | reverse complement strand
GACAAAGTTTTTGGATTATTATCGCAGCCATTATTGCGTTAGTGGTGGTGATTTTAGTTGTTTTATGGTTTAGAGGTAGTGGAAGAAATGCCTTTGATGAAATAGGAAGACACATTGATAATTTAGGAGATTGCGATAAAGACAATGTAGTAAATATGTATGATAAGTGTCCTTGTGATGCGGTAGTGGGCGAAGAAAACCCAGATGCCAGTGGTTGTCCTAAAGATACACCCGCTAATAATGATGTGAGTTGTTGTCCAACAGAATGATGAATGATAAAAAAGGTCTGATGGTGAAGTTTTTGACAACGATTATTTTAGCCATCATTATTTTTGTTCCAGCGTGTTTATTTGTATCTAAAGCTTTTGGAGCTACAGTTCAAGCGAAGGATAATTTTGGAGAATTTGTGAGAGAGATTAAAGAATTTTCAGCAACCAGCAAGGACGGAGAAGTCAGTAGTTTTATGTTAATTATGGATACAAAAAGTTTTATTGTCTTGTTTGACGAGAAAGAAAAGAGGCAGTTGGTTGGTAGTTCAATTGAAGGTGACAGTTCCTGTCCGGAAGGTTTTTGTTCTGAAGATGCTTATAATAAGAATTATTTCTTTACGTATCCTAAAACTTGTGGCGAAGAAGCCTGTGTTTGTTTATGCAGAGAATTTGAAGAAGGCGAGGAGATTTTGATTAAGGTACCAAATCCCTTGGATGAAATTAAATCTTTTGATTATGAAACAGAATACATCTGCAAAACCTTACATTGTGAAGGTTTACCCGAAGTTGTGTTGAAAGAAGGATGGGGAATAACACGAAATAAAGATGACCTCCGGAGAACTGCAATTCAATTCAAGAAAGAAAGTAATCAAGTTGAGGTAGGAAGTCAATCTTCTTAGAAAATGGATAAAAAAGGGTCGAGCATTATAATGATTATCATTGAGCTTGTGGCAGTAGTATTTGTAGTGGCGATGACTTTTAGCATAGCTCAAGGGATGGCTAAAGGAGAAAGAGTGGAGAAAGTTAATTTAGCGGAAGATTTACGGATGATGATCGATACGTTGATTGGAGTACCGGGAGATGTAGTGGCGGAGTACCCCGCCAACGTTTCTAAGTATGTTTTTACATTAAGCAAAAACGAGATAAGGGTATTTCAGGATGTCAAAGATGAAGTAAATTTGGTAGTGAGAAAGATTCATTTGCCAGAAAGTTATGATGCCCATGGTTCTTTAAATGAAAGGGCACGGTTATGTTTAGAAAAAAAAAAATATGATATTTCTTTGAGACCATGCGGGGCCGATGAAAAATGAATCGAAAAGGTCAATTTGAACCCGCGAGAAAAATGATTTATTGGATGATTGCGGGAGTAGTAATAACTATTCTGGTGTTAGCTTTCGCTTTGATTACCAGTAGTTACCAGAATAAACTAACTAAAGTTTCTCCCCAATTAAAAGCAGAATTTATTTCTTTGAGATTTTTGAATTCTCCCGAATGTTTTACTTATCAAGATAACGGAAGAGTTTATCCTGGCGTGATAGATTGGGATGAATTTAACGAGGTAAATTTGAATAATTGTTACAAATCCGGAAGTACGAAAGCGTTTAATTTTCAATTAGTTTTAGACGAGCGAACTTTGTCCACAGATGAGTGGAAAAATGCAGGGAATTTAGATACTTTGTTTAAACAAGTTTTAGTTAGAGACAAAGGAAAAGTGAAACCAGCCACCTTAAAAATTTATGTTCAGGAGAAAATATGAAAAGACTAGGAAAAAAAGGGATGATGGACGATTTGTTTGACCTTTTATTTACCGTGATGGCGGCCATTTTTGTGTTGTTTTTTGTACAATTAGTTTTAAGTGGGGGAGCAGCTGGAGCGGAAGAGAGAAGTGTAGTTAATTTAAATGCAATGAATGCTAGAGAAAACTTTTTATTCCTTTTGAAACTACCAGTTAACGATAAAGAAAATTTATTTGATTTATTAAAAACAGTGGGTTCTCAAGACCGAAGTGCAGAATTTAATCGGGCGATGGAGGAAACGATGAAAAAATCTTATCCTTCGGAGTTAGATTGGTGGTGGGTAAGAGTTTACAAAGAAGATGAAAAACCAACTGATTCAGAGGAAATATTTGGAAGATATACTGATTATGGTGCAGGGGGAGATAAGTGTAGGCCCTATGCAAGATCAATTACGGAGGAAATTTTAATTTCTCAAGCAGACGGAACCAAAGCAAAATTAGTTTATTGTGTCGCAACTTGGGAATATAGGACGAGTTTTGATTAAAATGAATAAAAAAGGATCATTGTTTCACTGGATCATTTTCGGGATTGTAGCAGCTTTAGGTCTATTCGTTCTTCTAACAACAGACATAAAAGTCAAATCTCTAGAGGGAGAATGGCAATTTAATTTTTTAGAAACTTATTATTTAAACGCCGAAGCGGATTTGTTAAAGACGGATCAAGAGATTAAGTCTCTGGGTTGGGAGGCAATGTTGGAATTGGGTGAAACGGGTGGTTCTATTAGCGAAGGCAAATGTGGAAAGGTAGAGGGTTATAATTTGTGGAGCACAGCTGATGACTGGTGCTGGCCAGATATGGAAAATAATTTTTTAGCGAAGGTTAAAAGTAAGTTAAAGCAGAAGCTACCGGGTCGAAGTTATTCTGGAATACAAATAGATGGAGAAGATTTAGTTGGCGATGGAGAGGAAAGGTCGATTGTTTCCAGTTCTTTTAACATTCCTTTTTTAGATTATGTGAAATATACTTATGACACTAGTTTTAGAGTGCCTTTGGGTTTTGATTTGAAGCAAGAATATAAAGGTTTACGGGCAGAAGCAACTAAATTGATGGATAAGTGTGAAGGTCATGGATTAGAAGAATGTGTAACTGAGAAGAAAGATAAGTCCTGGAAATTTAAAGACTGTGCCGAAGAGTATGTGGAGGAAAGAAGTAAGGTGTTGTTTTGTGTAGAGAGTAAACATAAAGTATGGAGCAAAGAAGGAACTTTAGTGCCAATCAAGTATAAATTTGCCTTAGATTTCACCTCTCCGTAATCTGAAGAGGAGTATATAGATTTAATTATCTAAATTCTTATAAACGATTTATCTTTCTAGTTTTTCATGTATAAAGTTCCGTTAAATGAATTGAAAGAAAAGATTAGACAAGGAGCACATTTAACAGAGGAAGAATTGGATACAAAAATTAAAGTAAAAATAAATGATTTATCAGGATTAATTTCTGAAGAAGGAGCAGCACATATTATTGCTAATGAATTAAGTATTGTAATCGTCGCAGAAAGCGGTAGATTAAAGATTAAAGATGTTTATGCCGGAATGAAACAAGTGGAAGTTTTAGGTAAGGTAGTAAGTAAAACTACAGTCCGGGAATTTGATAAAGGAGAGCATAAAGGTAAAGTAGGTAATTTTGTCATGGGTGATGACTCTGGGACAATGAGGATAGTCTGTTGGCATGACCAAACAGATATTATGGCCGATTTGAAAGAAGGTGATGTCATATTAATCAAATCTGGTTATGCTAAAGAAAATAATTTTCAGCAAAAAGAATTACATTTAAACGAAAGAAGTAAAGTTTCGGTTAATCCGGCTGGGGAAAGTGTAGGAGAGGTGAGGCAAGGTTTGAGTCACGAACGGAAGAAGATTGAAGCACTGAAAGAAGGAATGAATGGAGTAGAACTTTTAGGTACGGTGGTGCAAATTTTTGATCCTAGATTTTTTAATACTTGTCCAGAATGTAATAAAAAAGCAGTAGAAACAGAAGGTGGTTTTGAGTGTGCGGAACACGGAAAAGTGGAACCGGCACAATCTTATGTATTAAATCTAGTGTTAGACGATGGTTCCGGCACTATAAGAACTGTCTTTTGGAAAAATCAAACTAATAACTTGTTGGGGAAAACAGAGGAAGAGATGTCAAAGTTTAAAGAGGATTTAGGTTCATTTACGGACGTGAAAACAGAATTATTAGGGGAACAGTTCAAGTTAGTGGGCAGAGTCTCGCGTAACGATATGTTTGAAAGATTAGAATTTTCAGTACAATTAGTTTTCCCAGCGGAACCAGAAGCAGAGATCAAGAAGTTGGAAGAAGGGAATTGATAAAAATTTTAATGTTTTTTTAAATGGAATTAACAACCTTAACTGAAGCAATAGAAAATTCTTGGTGTAAAGAAACAAGTTCTGATCCAGAAAATTGGAATCTAGATAATCCGGCTTGGGGTCAATGTGCAGTGACAGCGTGTGTGATTAATGATTATTTGGGGGGGAAAATTGTTTGGGCGGAAGCGTTGTTACCAGACGGAAAGAAAATTTCTCATTACTTTAATTTTTTAATTGGTAACGAGTTAGATTTAACCAGACAGCAATTTCCTAAAGGTACGGTTATTCTACCTGGTATTGAGAAGAAAAAAGAATTTGCTTCAACCAGAGAATACGTTCTTTCTTTTGAAGTTACTCAGAATCGTTATGAATTATTGAAAGAGAGTGTTGAAAATTATTTAGAGTTATAATTATCTTTTTTTATAACCAAACTTTTTGTTGTATTTTTTATGGTCCAGAACATCAAGGACAAACGCAATAATCTCTATTTCGGTTTCTCCGTCGGTTAAAGTGTAAAGCATTCTCCAGAAATTAGGAAGTTCTATTCTGAATAAATTTGTAACTCCATATTTTAATTTGTATTCTGGAGGGATTAATTTTTTTGAAATAGGATCACCAAAATGATGATTAGATTTAATAAGTTCTACTTTTTTATTTAGAGCATTAAGAATCATTCGTTCGGTTTTAGAAGAAGGTGCTTGTTCATTTAAGTAATAGTATACTTCTTCTGCTTCTGGTGAGAAAATTACACGTATTGTTTTCATAATTCAAGACCTTGAGTAATTGCTTTTCTCAGGTTTGGATTGGTGTTGTGTATCCAAGTGATTCCTTTTAAACTTACAGCAATTTTGTTGCTTTTCTCAAGGTATTCAAGAATGACTTTTAAAGTGTTGTGGTTTACTTGTCTAGGAAGAATTTTTTTAAGTTTGGCGATAGTAATGACACTTTCGTCCATATTTTTAAAAGTATCTTCTACCATCAGTACGGTGTTCAAGGTGGGTGCATGTATTAATTTTTGTAACATTTTGTTATTAGTTAATAACTAATAAGTATCAACTTGTATATAAATGTTTTGGTTTCTAAAACAATAAAATTAAATATTTGGTAGTAATTTATCTGGAAAATGTTATTCCTAACCCATTTACTATTTGGAATTCTAATTGCGTTAGTGGCTAGAGGTTTTATTTCTGGAGGGAATTACTGGTTTTTCTTTGGATTGGTGTTATTGGGTTCGGTGTTGTCGGATGTCGATAATCGAAATAGCAAAATCACTAAGTATTTGGGTTTGCCCGGGAAGATAGTCAGTTTTTTTAGTAAGCATCGGGGCTTTTTTCATTCGATGTTGTTTGTGGTATTGTTGACAGTAGTATTAAAGTTGTTTTTAGGAGATTACTATGCTTGGGGTTTATTTTTGGGATTAGTAGGACATTTATTCATGGATAGCATGAGTAAGAACGGCATTAATTTATTCTATCCCTTTCTGGACGTAGAAATCAAAGGTTGGGTTAGAGTCGGTAACTGGCAGGAAATGATGATTCGGGTGTTATTGGTGGGGTTGATTGTTTGGACAGTGGTTTGGTGAAGAGAAAAATATATAAGTTAGTTCTACAAAATAAGATTTATGGCAACAAGAGTACAATTGGTATGTAGAACGGATGAGACTCTAACTCTTCCGCCCGTTTATTGTGTAGATTCTCCACTTGAAGTGTTTGGTGAAGTATATAATACACATAAAATTCTATCTTACAAAGGATTTCAGTCACCGGTCGGGGTTTATTATAATAATTGGGGGGGTTTAGTTATTCAACAAGTTGAATCAGCTAAAGGCACAATGATTTTTGGTCAGTTTGATGATTTTAAATCAGAATTTGATGAAGCGAAACTTTCTCAAAGAGATAGCAATAACAGAACTGAACAAAGATATTTACAAGCAATAAGACATACTCTTATGTCGGTTGGTGAAGACCCCGTAGATTGTTTTAATAAAATGAAAGAAGGAGATGAATATTGGACACATCGCTACAGAGATTATCAAGTTCCGGCGTTAGAAGTAGCTTCAGTTACTTTGGGTATTGAAAATCCAACTTGTCATGATTTGGAAAGAATTCTTAAGGGAAAGTAATTTTAACATGATGGAATATTGGACAATTTCTTTATTTTTCTTGATAATGTTTTTTGACGTATTCTTGAAAACCTTGTTTGGTGGGGCTATCTTCGAGAGACCCGTATTGGTCCATTAATTGTCTATATTCTTTAAAGGTCATATCTATCGGACATTGGCAAATATTATCTAAGGTTAATTCTTCCTCGGTAGACGGATTAACAAAATTACATCCTAGGCATTTACGCATTAAATCTAAATCCAATTGCTGAGAATAATCTATCTGAAATTTCCCGAGGGGACATTCCTTGCCATTTTTACTTTCTTTCAAAGGCATTTTTTGAAGCAATTAACAATTGGTCAACGATATTTGCTTGTTTTTTGAGTTAAGAGGGATTCTATTTTAAAAATTTAGTG
>JAAOXZ010000040.1 GCA_018221085.1 Candidatus Woesearchaeota archaeon | reverse complement strand
TGATGGAAGAGATTATTCGTCCAGGTACAATTCCAGAAGTAGAATTTAGATTCACTTTAAAAAACAAAGGTCAAGGAACTATCCAACAAGCTCGTTTAGGTCAAGCTAGACTAGCTAATCAACCACTGAATTGTGAATTTAAAAACAATCCTCATTATGACAAAAGAACTTTTGAGTTTAAAGAGGAACAAGAAGTTATTTTAATCTGTAAAAAACAATTAGAAGAACAAAGATCTTACTCTACTAGTCTATTCCTTGACCTTTCCTTCACTTACTCCCTCAAAGAAAGAAAGAAAATCATCCTCAATAGATAAACAAAACTAAAAAAGTTTATAAATAAAAAAAATTACCTTAACTAACATGAAAAAAAGAGCGTTAATCTTAGTAATTTTAGTCTTTACTTTATTTATAACTTCTTGCAGCTACAAACCAGAAGCCGGAGAAAAACCCATCGAAACCGAAGCTGCCTTAAGAATGGTTCAATCTGGAACCCAAGGTTTAGAAATGAGATTCCTTCCTGATCTTCCTCCCCGTTCTATTTACGACACTACTGAATTTGTTGCCATTGCTGAAATCTGGAACCGAGGCAATCACGATATGGAACCTGGTGCCTGTTTTGTTGAATTAACCGGTTATGACAAAAACCTTATTCGAGGAGTTTTTGCTCGTCAACCCTGTGGTGGTGGAGCTGCACTAGAAGGTAAAAAAACTTACAACTTAGACGGTAGTTTTAATCAAATAGAATTCAAATCTACTAACAATCAACTTCCATTTGGTGTTTTTGAATACGAACCCACTTTAAATTTAGTGGCTTGTTATGAATATCAAACCCTAGCTAATCCGTTAGTTTGTGTTGAAAATTCCCTACATACTATTGCTTCTGAACAAAAATCTTGTTATGTTAGAGATGTTTCTACCCCTGGAGGTCAAGGAGCCCCAGTAGGTATTGGTTACGTCGGAGTCGATATGGCTGGAGAAAGAGCTATTTTTGAAATCAATGTTGTTAATTACGGAAATGGAAGAGTTTTAAGTCCCTACACTAGTTTAGCTAGCTGCCCAAACACTTTAGATTATCAAGATTTTGATCGGGTTGGCTATGACGTACAATTAAGTGGTGGTTCTATTATTGATTGTAAACCTACCGATGGTTTAGTTAGATTAACTAACAACCAAGGAAAGATAGTTTGTTCTTTTAATATTGGCAATACTGCATCCTATGAAACTCCTTTAATGATTCGTCTAAATTACAACTATATGGATTCTTTACTTCAACCAACTAAAATCATCAAAACCCCTGGTTACGAATAAAAAGTTTTATATATCTCGAAGTTTTTTTATTCCTATAATCATTCACTACAAACATAAAAAGAGGAGATATTCATGAAAAAATACTTAGTACCATTAATTTTACTCGCTGGTTTAATGCTAACTGCTTGTACACCAGAAGACGCACCCGCTGCGAATGGCGTTTTTATTGGCGGTAGCCAAGGAATAGTCATTAATTTTGAGCCATTTGGTGTTGAAGAAGACAGTACCTATACTATTTTTGATACGGAAACTTTTCCCTTAGAAGTAACTTTAAAAAATAAAGGCGAATATACCCTTCAAGGCGGAGAAGCTACTGTAAAATTATTAGGTCCTTCTCAAAATGAATTTACTGGCATTCCTTCTTGGGAACTAAGCAACCAAGATTCTATTGATGAAATTTCAGATTTAGTTACTGAAGGTGGAGAAGAAACTCTTTCTTTCACTAGCGATGCTCAATATGCGGGAGATGTCGTCGGATTACAAGACCGAACCTGGTTTGCTAGCATTGATTACAATTATGAAACCTATTTAATCATTCCGGAAGTATGCTTAAAAGAAGATCTTTCTGATTCCCGAATCTGTGAAGTCAAAGAAGCTAAAACCTTCCATGTTTCTGGAGCACCAATCACTATCACTAGTGTAGAAGAAAGTACTGCCGGCAAAGGCATCATGGCTTTGAAGGTTGTACTCAGTAATGTTGGTGGTGGAAAAGTTACTAAAGTTGGTGCAGACTTTGGCGTTCGTGAAGAATTAACCTTTTCTGTTGATGATTCCGCGTGGGAATGTAAATCTGGTGGAAAAGTTGATGAAGCTCGATTAATTGACAGCCAAGCAGAAATCGTTTGTAAACTTAAGGAAGCCTTAGCTGAAGATGTTTTAGCTACCAAACAAGTTAAATTAACTTTGAGTTACAAATACCGGGACTTAATCCAAGAAAAGCTAGGCATCAAAGAAAGCGCTGAATAAATCGCTTTTTCTTTCTTATTTTTTTATTAACTTAACAAATTAGGGAGTAGATTAGGACTTGTTTTTCTATAGATGAATCTCGGAATAATCGGAAGGGGCCTAGTCCTAATAAAAGATTCTTTAGGACGATTTTTCGCCACCAAAGCTATTTCTGTTTTAGAACGCCAAGGTTTACCATTCAGAGTTACATACTCTTCAATATGAATCTCTAAAGGACGATTAAAATTAGCTATTTCTTTCTTAATTCCAAACTTATATTCAAATTCCTTTGTTTTTCTTTTACAATCTCTGGGATTATATTGAACTGTGAAAAAATCTTCTAATTCTTCCAGTCTACTTTCTCCCAAGATTAACTTCGTTCTGGGACCTCTAATCACGGACCGGTCTGGAAAGCGATATTCTGCATTCTCTTCTACTACTATTTCTCTTTTACCAGTTATTGCCGTCAAAAATTCCACTCCCAAATCCACTTCTATCAATGTCTCCAGTTTACCTTCCGGGACAGAAAAATTACCGTAAGAAACCCATTGTGGTTCGCTCACTTTATACACCGTCACTTTATGGGCACTTAATCGAGTGAATGGTTCTCCTGGTTTGACCAGTTTACAAAATCCAACATAAGCTAATGCTCCCTTATCCCAAGGATTTCTTTCCAATGCTTCTCGATAATACTCTCGATTATCTGCATTAATCAATCCACCAAAACGAAAACCATAATAACGCAGCTGTTTAACTGCCATTACCTACTCCCAGCTAAAACTACTGACGCTAGAAAACTCTCCAACTGAATAAATGCGTCTGAACCTTCAGTCAATCTAAATTCTGCTTCCCCACATTTCTCCACTAACTCTACTTTTTTCCGATCTTCAATTTCCAAATTCCAAATTTCTCTTTGTATTTGTTTAATAACATCCAAACCAGACAAACCATACTCTAACATCAAATCTAATAATTTATTTCTCGCGTCAATAAACTTGTTTTCCCACGCTAACTTCAAAACAGCACTTACTTCCTTGGGTGTCGCAATTGAGGCCATAGAATAAACCAACTCCTTATCTATGTTTTTATTGATGACTGCACAACTCTGTAAAATATTCTCTAATTTACGGCAATCTCCTCCGCAAACTTCAAATAAAACCAGTTTTGCTTCGTCAGAAATATTCAATCCTTCATTCATAGCTACCTTTTCCGCTACTTCAATAATACTTTCTTTACTCAACGGTTTAAATCTAAACACTGCACACCTACTTTGAATCGGATCAATAATCTTTGAACTATAATTACAACTTAAGATAAATCTAGTTGTCCGAGTGAAATTCTCCATGGTTCGACGCAAGGCCTGTTGTGCTTCTTTAGTCAGAGCATCACTTTCATCTAAATAGATAATCTTAAACGGCACCTCACCAATGGCTTTAGTCCGAGCGAAATCTTTCACTTGTCCTCGCACAATATCTATTCCTCGGGTATCGCTGGCATTTAATTCCAAACAATTTTGTCTCCAAGTATCCCCAAACAAAGTTTTGGCAATCACTAACGCTAAAGTAGTTTTACCTACTCCAGCTGGACCACTAAAAAGAAGATGGGGCATATTTTTCTGCTCCACAAAGGCTTTCACCTTAGAAACAATCTCTTCCTGTCCTTTTATCTCGGCAAACGAAGCCGGTCGATACTTTTCGGTCCATATTGTTGATTCATTCATAAGAATATTCACAAATCTTCAGTTTTATAAATGTTTTTAATCTCAAAACTACCTATTAGAAAAAATCACTTCTTCAAGTAAACTGTCCTAGTGGGGAAAGGTATTCCAATGTTAGCTTTATTCAAACCGTTGTAAATTGCTTCCGTTAATTCCAACTTCTTACTAAAAGCATCTCCCCAATTTTCTACCCATACACGGGCCTTAAAATTCAAAGAAGAATCTCCCATCTCTAAAAAATGAACGACCGGCACAGGTTCATCTAACACATCTTTTAATTGTTTCATCACACCCAAAACAGTTTTTCTAACTTTTTCTACATCACTGCCATACTCCACTCCGAATCCAACGTTAACTCTTACTTTGGGACTGGGTCGAGTGTAATTTTGTACTCGAGAATTGGCTAAATACCCATTAGGAATGTAAATTACTTCATTATCAAAAGTAATTAGTTTAGTACTTCTTAGTCCCACATCATGAATGGTTCCTACATCTCCACTCTCTAATTTGATTTTATCTCCTACCATGAAAGTTTTATCTAAAACTAATGTGATTCCACCAAAAATATTCTTTAACGAATCTTGTAAAGCCAAACCCAAAACGATACCGCTAATTCCTACTCCCGCTAAATAAGGAGTAATATTTACTTTCCAGATATCTAGTACCCACATAAAAGCAATTACGACAAATACTACTTTAGTTGCTTTGTGGAATAACGGTAACAGAATATCATCTAGATTACTTTTTGTTTTTTTGGCGAAGGTTTTCCCCCACACATCAATTACTACATCTACTACTCGCACTAAAATAAAAATGAACACTAAGGCCATTAAAGAATTAACAGACTTATTCACCCAACCATTAATCTCTAAATTTAATAAAGCAAATTTAAAACCATAAGCTAAAATCAACAAAAAGATCGGTTTTTTAGTTCTAGCAAAAATTAAATCGTCAATTTCGGTTTTTGTCTTAGCAGCAATTTTTTCCAAATATTTTTCAAAAACAAATAACAATAATTTGGCAACCCCCAACGCCCCAATCAAAATCAATATAGAAATAACATATTTATTAAACAAATAATCACTATATGGAACTCTACTCAACCACATCATTACAGTTTCTTTAATCATCTTTAAGGTGTTAACCGTTCTACATCCCGAGGCAATAAAATCGCTTCCCGAATGTTTTTCAAACCCAACAACTGTTCGGTTATTCTATCTAGACCTAAGCCAGCTCCTCCATGAGGTGGGCAGCCAAAGCGGAATATATCTCTATAAAAGGTCATTTCCTTTAAATTAATTCCCTTCTCTTTTGCTTGTTTATCTAACATTTCTAAACGATGTTCTCTCTGTGCCCCAGTAGATAATTCTACTCCTCGATAAATCAAATCAAAAGATTTAGTCCCCGTCACAATTCCTTTTGGACGCATATGATAAAACGGTCTCACTGACCAAGGAAAATTAATAACAAACAATAATTCTGAACCATATTTTTCTTCTACAATCTTACTAATCATCTTTTCCCCTTCTGGATCCAAATCATCATCCGCTGGAATCTCTTTACCTTTCTCGGCTAATAATTTTTTAACTTCCGACATTTCTAAACGTGGAATTTCTTTGGGGACTTTCAATTTAATATCCAACATCTTCAATTCTTCTTTGCATTCTCTTTTCACTTTTTCTAAAACAAATTTAATATATTTTTCCACCACATCCATGACATCGTGTTCATCCTTAACAAAACCCATTTCAAAATCTACTCCGGTAAATTCTGTTAAATGTCTAGTGGTATGTGATTTCTCTGCTCTAAAAACAGGACCAATTTCAAAAACTTTTTCCAATCCTGAAGCCACCATCATCTGCTTATAGACTTGCGGAGATTGGGATAACGAAGCCGGTTTACCAAAATAATCTAATTTAAATTCTTCTGCTCCCGATTCTACTCCGGATTGAGTTAATTTAGGTGTTTGAATGTTAATAAAACCTTCTTGAGTAAAAAACTCCACTGAATATTGATAAATTTTAGCCCGTACTTTAAAGATAGATTTTATTCTGTTTCTTCGCACATCTAAAAAACGGAAATCTAATCTCTTATCAAGATGGGTAGTGGTTTCTTCTTCAATTTCTATAGGTAAAGGTGTTTCGGCCCTACTTAATATTTCTATTTTATCTACGCCTAACTCAATTTCACCGGTAGTTAATTCTCTTCTGATTTGGTTTTCCGGACGATTCTTAACTTTTCCGGCAACTAAAACCACTGATTCTTTAGAAAGGTCCTTAAATTCATTAGTTAAGTTTGGATTCAAAAAACATTGAGTAATCCCTTCTCTATCCCTCAGAATAAGAAAAGCAATCTTTCCCTGCACTCTTAGAGAATCTACCCAACCAGTTAAAACAACATCCTTATCTGCTTCTTCTGCAGTCAATTCTCCACAACTATGTGTCTTCAACATAACTTAAAAAAATAAGCCACTTTTATATAAAGCTTACGAGAAAATTTCGTAAAATCATAAAAAAATAGTAAAATTTTCTCTAGTTAATAAAGTTAGAATTAATAAAAAAATAATCTATCCAACTTGATTAACTACCAAAAAAAATAAATACTACTCCCCATTCTACTCTTAAAATGGAGATACTTTCCTTATTAATTATCGTGGTGATTGCCTTTTTTGTAGTGTTCTTTGGCCGTATCTTAACTCACGCCCTAAAATTTGCCTTTTACATATTATTGATATTATTAGTAGTAGTATTTATATTTGGCATCTCATTCACTAACATTATGGATTTCCTCAAAAGTATTATCTTCCTCACTTTTTAAAATGGGATTTTTTGGTAAAATATTCGGAAAAAAGGACGAACTGGGCCTAGATGAAACTCCCCTTCCCGACGAATCTTCGTTAGATTTGGGAGGCGAACCCACAAATCCCGAACTCCCCGCACATTTAACAGAACCAGCTCCCGAAATGCCCGGAGCACCCAGAACACCCGGCACCATTTCTTCGAGAGATTTGGAACTGATTAACAGCAAATTAGATACTATTAAAGCCATTCTTGGTTCTGTGGATCAAAGAATT
Organism: Candidatus Woesearchaeota archaeon; assembly: GCA_018221085.1. GTDB lineage: Archaea > Nanobdellota > Nanobdellia > Woesearchaeales > GW2011-AR9 > JAAOXZ01. Next base: position 13,726 of record JAAOXZ010000040.1, on the reverse strand, counting down.
GCTAATCTAGAAAAAATTGCTGGCGTTGAACAAAAAAAGATGCCATGGTAATAAAAAACCAAAAAGAAATCTTCTTTATTTCTCTCACTGCTCTGATTGTTTTGTTAGATCAATTAACCAAATATTTAGTTCTAAAATTTCAACCTCTTTTCGACTTAAAACTTTTTACTTTGCACTTAGTCAAGAATACTGGGGCTGGTTTTGGTGTACTCCAAGATTATACTTCCATTTTAACTATCATTTCCGCCCTTGTAGCCATCGTAATTATCTACATCTATCCTCGTATCCCTAAAGGAAGATTCGTCCAAGCTGCTACTGCTTTATTCTTAGCCGGAACCCTAGGTAATCTCATCGACCGTTTAATTAGAAAATTTGTTATCGACTTCCTAGACTTTTCTTTCTGGCCTGCCTTCAACCTCGCCGACATGGCCATCACCTTAGGAGCCGTTGGCCTAATAATTTACTTCTGGAAGAAATAAAAAAAGATTACTGCACACATTTATGTGCTTTGTACTTCTTGCGCTGGGCTTCTTTTTTGTCTTTAAACCAAATTCTTCTGGTTTCGACAATCTTTTTAGCCCACTGACATTTTGGTTCGTGATAGACACTGCCCATACTGCTAGCCACGTACTTACCCGGAGAATGAACTACTTCCACTTTCTTATCTTCAGCTTTAACATCTGGTAATTCCGTTTTCTTAGGAGGTTCGTCAAAAACCATACTATGTGGTTCCACTTCAGTACAACAACCACAACAAGTGTCTTTTTTCTTAGGCAAAGCCATCATGAAACCTATCATTGACAAAAACAAAGGCAACATAAACAAATTACCAGTAAAGTGCCAGATCAAAATTAAATTTCCTAAGGCAATTACAAACATAAAAAACAACACCCTTTCTCCCCAGCTTCTGCTATAACCAGTAAAACCAACCAAAGATAAAAACATCAAAAACAGCATCACTAAAGATTCTGCCCTAATCAATTTTCCTTTAAAAGAAAATACTACTGATAACATCACTAACAACAAACCCAAAGTCAAAATACAATAAACGAAAAATTTTCCAAAACTTTTTTTCTCTGCCATGAAAATCGAAAATTAAAAACAGTTATTTAAGTATTTCTATTCTTCAGTAACTACAAACTCAGAATTCTTCTTCAATGTTCTTCAAATAACCTTTTCTTTTCAAAAAGTTTACTTCTGCCCGACTCCGATATTTAAAAAGAACATCTCCACTCTTATCTCCACCTAATTCCCATGGCTCCACAATCACTACATCATTCTCACGAACCCATAACCTACGACGCAATCGACCAGGAATACGACAAATTCTTTCTTTTCCATCCAAACACAGCACTCTCATTCTACTAGCTCCTAATCTTTGCTGCACTATCCCTAGAACTTCCTTACCTCGAGGTAATCGAACTCTCAATAAAGGTTGTGGATCTTCTGCCATCTAACTAACATAAACTCGCCCTTTTATAAAAGTTTCTTACTAGATGAAACCTTATTTCCCACAACAACAAAACATATAAACCATTCTTAAAACATTTAACCCTATGCCAAAAAGAGTTCAATCCCCTTCTTCCATTAACACGTACAATCAATGCCCCAGAAAGTATTACTACCAATATATTGAAAAGTTAACTACTCTCCCCAACATCCACATGATCAGAGGGAACATTGCTCATTCTGTTTTAGAAGATTTTTACGACATTACTCTTCCAGAAAAAGACTATCCCATTTTCTTCAAAAACGCCATTCAAAAACTATTAGTTCACCATTGGCAGAAAGCTGAACCCAGACTAAACAAACTGACTCTCACTGAAGATCAAAAAAAGTTTTATTTCGAAGAAACCATCCTAATGCTAATGAACTGGACCGATCATTTCATTACTTCTTTCAAAGAAGAATTACAAAAAAATCTTTCTCCCACTCAAGCCTTTCACCAACTCACTCCCATCAGAGAACAGAGATACCATTCCACCGAATACCACGTTCAAGGATTTATTGACGCTATCCACCATTTAGAAGACGAAGTTCATATCATAGATTATAAAACCAATTCCCGCTTTGATCTTAAAAAAGAAATCAAACTCCAACTAGCCATTTATTCTTTACTATACTTAGAAAAACACGGCCATCCCCCTTCCAAAGTAGGAATTTTCTTCTTACGACATAAACTAAAATTCATGACTGTTGATCCCGAATTGATTGATTTAGCTAGAAGAGAGATAAAATTAATTCATCAAAATACTGAATCCGCAGCAATCATTGATTATCCGAGAAAAACATCTCCTTTATGTAAATATTCCACTGGCCAATGTGACTTCTATCATACTTGCCAACCTAAAAAATGATTAACCCAATCCGATAAAACTCATTCTAATAATCTCTTGATAAATTCCTACGTGCTGTAAGACAAAAGTCTCCACTAACGCCCCTAACAATAAGAACATTAAAGCAAATAATAATAAATAAAGGTTAAATCCAAAGACTGCTAAAAAACGTTCCGAAGCAAACTTTTCTAGTATCACATCTTTAGATATCACCGAACCCGATATCGCCGCTAAAAAATACGAAATTGCCTCAATCATCATGTGGGGAAATACCACCAACATTATTAGACCAAAAAAGTAAAACGGATGTTTTCCAGCGAATAGGGCTGCACCTTTAGCAGTGATTCCAAATATAGTTCCCCATACCGAAGCATTCCACGTTATTAAAAAGATAGCTCCATCTCCAGTTAACAACGCCATAATAAAACACGCTAATAAAACTAAAAAATTATTACTTAATAAATCCCAAAACAAACTAGATGAAAAAATTCCTCCCATCGCTTGTCCAGTAAAACCTTGTCCAAATCTGATTTCTAATTGCTCTCTAAACAAACTATTGGCTTGCATCTCCGGCATGATCATAGTACCTATAGAATAAACCAATAGAATTCCTAAAAATAAAAAGATATAAATTCTTACTACATCCAGATCATCTCTCCATAAAGATTTCAGATTAATTTTGTGTTCTAAACTTTCTTGTCTTTCTTCAATGGAAAAAATTTTATACAATTCAGGCAATAATAATAATGAAGTAAATGCTACGGCCACCAAAGCAGGATCTCCAGGAAATAAAATGGTGGAAATTAAGATTCCAATGATAGAATAAACTATTCCCAAAACAAATGCGTATCTGCCTTTTTTCTCTAACCAATTCTCTGGGAAAATGTGCTCTAAGACCATTTACTCTATCACCTCTTACTTAAAAGAAAACAAAAAGTATTTAAATACTTTCCGTAAAAAAATAGTTATGGAAAATCTCAAAGAAAGAATTGAAGACTATTTTAGTCAAGTTCAATACCGTGGAGATGATGAAACTACTCAAAGTTTAAAACCAGATTTTATTAGATACTTGGGACTTATTGACCATACTAATGACGAAGATTTTACTACTGCAGTTAGAATCGCTACAGACCATTATGTTCAAAAATATGAGTTATCTCGTGAAATAGGAACATCCAAACCTACAGTTGAACGTTGGATCGAAGGTAAAAACACACCACACCCCGCTATGCGTCCGGCAGTTATAGAATGGATCATAGAAAAATTACAAGAATAAAACAATGATTAAGAACCAAATTAAAACAGTTGTACTCTTAACTCTCTTAGCAGTTCTACTGATGTTCATTGGCCGTTTAATCGGCGGAACCTCTGGATTGATTATTGGTCTAGTTTTCGCCCTGGGAATCAATTTTGTTTCTTACTGGTGGTCCGATAAAATTGTTCTTAAAATTTATCGAGCTAAAGAAGCCGATAAACATGAATACTCTCATTTGTACACCATGTTAGAAAAAATTACCCATTCTGCTAAGTTACCCATGCCCAAATTGTACATCATTAACAATCCACAATCTAATGCTTTCGCTACTGGTAGAAATCCTAAACACGCTGCCGTGGCAGTAACTACTGGAATTTTAAACTTGCTTAACCATGATGAACTAAACGGCGTTCTAGCTCACGAAATTAGCCATATTAAAAACAGAGATATCTTAATTAGCACCATTGCTGCTACTATCGCCGCCGTTATTTCCTACGTTGCTATGATGGCCCGTTGGGCCGCTATTTTTGGCGGTATGGGAAACCGAGATAATCGTGGTGGCGGAATTTTAGAACTTTTAGTTTTAGCTATTGTTGCTCCTTTAATGGCCATGATTATTCAATTTGCTATTTCCCGTTCCAGAGAGTACATGGCCGATGAATCTGGAGCTAGATTAACTGGCCATCCCCAACATTTAGCTTCTGCCTTAGAAAAAATTCATCAAAACGTCTCTCATTTCCCACTTAAAAAAATGGGTACTACTGATGCTACTGCCCACATGTTTATTCACTCTCCTTTCAAAGGCAAATCATTCTTAGAACTATTCTCTACCCACCCTAATGTCTACAAAAGAATCAAACGATTGGAAGAATTACGGATTTAAATAAAATGGACATACCTACTTTAATCGATTTTTATCGTAAAGAAAAACAAAAACTGGATGATACCTTCAAAACTATGGCTCAAAGAGATCTTCGTCTATCCGATATTCTTTCTGAAATCGAAAAACAATCGGAACCTACCCACCCCGATTACAATAACATTCACAAATATCAAGAAGGTGACGAAATAACTTTTAATCTTTTCCAATGGCATTGTCGAGCAGGATTAAAACCAGAAACACTTACCATTCACATCTCTGATTTGGAGTTTCCCATAAAAGTGTTTAAAGGAACCCAAGTTAAAAAATGTTATAATCACTGGAACCAATACGCTCTAAAAAAACAACAAGAGGATTTAGAAAATATTCCTTTTTAATAATTTAATCTTCAATCTCTCTTAACTTTTTCAGAAACTCTTCTTTTTCCTTAATTGCTATGGGTGCACTGCCACCATGCCAGGTAAACCGCGGACGAACTTGGATGGGAAACAACCTTTCATTCATATCATCAAAAATAACTGCCGAACCTTTTACTGCCGGTAATTGATTTAATTCTTCGTCCAACCCTTTCCGCATATAACTCTGCATTAATTGACCTAGAGCATCAACATCTACCTTAGCAGTCAATCTATGACTCAACACCACATCACTTTGCGTCATTACATCCGTATGGATTTTTCCTGGCTGTTGTGATGCCAAGATCAAACTAATCCCTGGTTGACGTCCTTCTCGTAAAATTGTTATCAAGGCGTCAGTCGCTGCCGTCTTCTCATCTTTAGGTAATAATTCGTGAGCTTCATCTAAAACTAACCACACCATTGGTTTTTCCATCTTCTCTTCAGATTCTTTAGTGAAATAATGCATCGCCGCATCAATAGTAGAAAACTCTTCGGTCTTACGAGCTAACATCCGTTCATTGAATAACTTCCGACTGATTAATCCCACCACTAAACCTTTGATGGCCCATCCCGAAGCCATCGTGGCATAAGGACTAACATCTAACACTGTTATTTGACCTCCAGCCACTAAATCCGTCAGCGGTGTTCCTTCTTTAGAAAAAATCCCCCAACCTTTAGCTTTCTCAAATTGATTCATTACTACACTCTTGACTACATGATCGCTCTCAGTATCATCATTGACCATACCGATGATATCATCCATTTCAAAACTGTCTCCCTCTTTAATCAAGGACTGCACTACCTTAGATAATAAAACTCCTTCTGCGGAATTAATATCAAAACCAAAACTCATACACCAGTCAGTAGGATCTACATCAAGTGGACGAATAGAAAACGGGAAATCTGTGGGGATGCCTTCATCTTTAAATTTATTATAAAATCCAGTGGGGGTATAAATTTTTACATCCAATGCTTTGGGTTCCATCCCCCATTCTTTCAATAATTCTGCATCTTGCATATTGGGATATTTCATCGTCCAATAAACGCCCATAGTATCTAAAAGAATGATTGATAAATTCTGCTTCACTTCTGGTTCTAAATCTGCTATTCCTTCGGCAATTACACCCATAGTGTAGGACTTTCCTCCGCCTCTTTTACCACAAACAAAAACTATGTGTGAACTGGCGACATCTAAATAAACTGGATTGCTTAAAGAAGTCACTTCCCCCATCTTAACATACTGCTTACCAATTAAAACAGTTCCTCTTTTACCATGTTTCTCTATATCTTGCTTATTCCTACCTATTACAACATCAAACACCATAACTAACACTTAAACTAAGAAAGAATAAAAAGTTATCGGAAAATAAGTATTTTCTGAGAACCCCGGAGAACTTGTTCTCTCGTGTGTTTTGGAAAAATAAAAGAAAAGAAAAAAAGTAAGAATTAATCTTACAATTTACTATCGTTCAACACATTGACACCATAGGTTTCTTTGGTTTTGATTACTGAACCAACAATGTGTTTTACTTTTAGGTTTCCTGCTACTTTGACTAAATCACCGTCAACATCGCCATCTAAAACAATAGCATAAATGCCTTCGTTTACACTTTTAATGGTTGTTAACAATTCTGAAGTTGGTACTTTTCCCAAAACATTCAGTTTTTCATCAAAGATGCAAGCTCCTCGAGTTCCAAATAGGTTTTCCAAAGCAGATTTTAATTTGGTTTTCTCTTCAGAAGATAATTGTACTGGAGAGGGTTTTCTTAAAATCGGTCTAGGACTTCTTACTTGACTTGGAGCCGGTCTGTTAAATCGTCCATTACGATTGACAGGATTTGTACGGACAGGCGTCGGTCGTCTGATGGGTCTTCTTTCTCCAACAGAAGCTCTTCTGATTCCATTTCCATTACTTACTTTAAAATCCGTCTTCGCTTGTTCTGCAGGAATTTTTCCCCTCAGAGACTTATGGATTTCTTTCTTAGTTATTTCTTCCACTTCCTTACCATCCGGAGCCTTACAGACAAAGTCTAGTTCAGTAGTTTCTAATAACTCTCTAATTATTAAATCGCCTCCGCGGTCTCCATCTACAAAAACAGTCATAATTTTTCGTTTACTTAATTCCTTGATTGTTTCTGGAACTGAAGTTCCGTTCATAGCAATAGCGTTTTTGATTCCGTGTTTTAATAGGTTCAAAACGTCTGCTCTGCCTTCTACCACAGTAATTTCATCACTTTCTTCTACTGCAGGACCAGCTGCTAATCTGTCTCTTCCATATTCTTTGACTTCCATTTGTCGTACGGATTGAGCTACTTCATCAGCTATCTCTTGTGAATCTGGCAGTGTGTTTTCTGTTAACTCACGCAATAAAGCTTTTGCTCTTTCGATCACAAAGTTTCTTTTACTAATCCTAACGTCTTCAATCATACCTACTTCTACTTTTGCATTACAAGGACCAATTCTTTGAATAATTTCCAAAGCCGCCCCAATAATTGCTGTTTCAGTTTTATCTAAAGAACTAGGAATAATAATCTCTCCTTTAGTCTTTCCAGAAGTAGTATTAACATTTACTTCTATTCTGCCTATTTTTCCGCTTCTTTGTAATTCTCTTAATTCTAAATCAGCACCTAACAAACCTTCTGTTTGTCCAAATACTGCTCCAATTACGTCGGGTCGATCTACAACACCTTCGATGTTAATTGTTGAATGAATAATATATTTATTCGCTACTGGGCTTATTTTTGCCATTTTATTTTTCCCTCCGTGGGTTTTATTTATTTAATTTACACTTAAAAAAGCAGATATCTGCTTTTTTGGTGTCACAGAAATTTGCTTGTTAATCTCAACGAATTTCTCATGACACTAGAAAAAACTTTATCTCAATCGCTTGTTTACTTTTACTTCTTTTTTGAATGATTGATAATTATTAAGTCTTTCTAGTTAGAAAAATAGAACACTAAAGTTAAATTACTTATTTAACCCCCCATTACATTGCGTGTGATTTCTGTGATTGAATGAAATTAAGCTCTATTTTTCTTGGTTTGATTATGAAGCCCGAAACTAACCCCTTTAGTCATTGTGCGCCTAAGCGCAAACTCGTAAAGTTAACTTATCACGGGCTTTTCAATATCATAAACATAGCCCCTATATAAACCCTTTGCTTTTATTTATTTACCATATAGTAAGTAAATATAAAACCCCAGGAACCTCAAAGGGCAACTGGGGAAAAAGGTGGTTTTTTAGAGGTGTTTACAACTCTAGAGTAGCAACTCATATATAAAGCTTTTGGTTTTATCGCTACTTAACAGTGAAAACTGTTAAAATCTCCATAAACTTTAAAATGTAAGAGATATTTTAGCTAGTCTATGGCTAAGATGAAATCCCTTCTTACGGGAAGTGGAAATATCTCTGACATGGAAAAGAACCACCTTCGTTTAGGGGGTTCTTGACAAAAAATTATAATACCTCTAACATGACCCTACCTAAAAACGACACAGAAAATCCCGAATTTTCTTACGAACTTAAGATATCGGAAGAAAGAATTGCTGTTTTAATTGGGGAAAAAGGAGAAACTAAAAAAGAGATTGAAGCTCTGACTAAAACCCTCATTAATGTTTCTAAAGATGGAGACGTTACCATTACCGGAAAAGATGCCCTTCTTCTCTACACTGCCCAAGACATCGTCAAAGCTATTGCTCGTGGTTTTAATCCCAAAATTGCTTTATTACTTCTTAAGGCAGATTACACTTTAGAAATTATTAAATTAAAAGATTTTGCCGGTAAAGAAAAAGGAGACTTGATTAGAGTTCGAGGGCGAGTTATTGGTAAAGAAGGTCGATCTAGAGCAGAAATTGAAAGATTAACCGATACTCACGTTTCAGTTTATGGAAAAACTGTCGCTATTATTGGTGAAACTACCGACGTCTTTAATGCTATTCATGCCGTTACCATGCTATTAAAAGGTTCCATGCACCGCTCCGCTTATGGTTTCTTAGAACGAAAGAAGAAAGATCAAGTTCTTAGATAGAATTCTCAATATAAGACTTAACTACTTTTTTTATCTCAAAGAAATCTTTTACTCTATGGTCTGGAACCCATTTACCATCTTTATCTTTATTGTCAATTAAAATAGTCTTCATTCTAACTTGGTTTGCCGCCACATCAACAATACTGTCCCCAATCATAATGCAATCACTACCCTTACAACCCAAATAATTAATCAGTCTTTCAAACACTTCTTTTTGCGGTTTATAACCACAAAACTTAGATGAAGGAATCATTTCATCAATCAAGTGGTCAATCTCCAATTTTTTTATTTGTTTCATTTTAAAATTCAATTCCCTTTCAAAATGATTAGTTCTGACATTGTTATCAATAATGGTATTGATTTCGTGTCCCCCAGAAAAAATAATAATTTTCAATTTTTTTGATTTCAAATACTCTAAGAAATCAATTACTCCCTTTCTTGGCGTTATATCTAACAAAACTTTATTCTCGGATTTCTTAACTAGAGATTCTAAATAAGCTAAGTTCTCTTCATTATTATCAAAACCAACTAAAGGAAGAAACACCTTATGTACTTCATTAAAGAAATGTTTAATATCATTAAATTGATCTTGTTTCTCTTTAACAGTGTTTTCTGCTTTAATAAAATTTAATTTAACTTCGTTCAAATCAAGATTATTCTCTTTTGAAAACTGTTTTAATACATCTAAAACTACTGATTTGTTCTCGTAAAGAGTTCCGTCTAAATCCAAGATTATGTGAGTAATCATAGAACACACTAACCAGCATCCGTACTTATATAGTTTACCCAAATTTATACTTCTTCCAAATTAATCCATAATTTTATAAACCAAACCTTTTTTTCTAAAAGGATGGATAATAACAGAGTTCATGCTAAAGAATTAGCAAAAAAGCAAAAAGAAATCTCTGTAGCCGAATTTTTCGAGAAGAATAGACACCTATTGGGCTTTGACAATCCTAGAAAAGCTTTACTAACTACTATCAAAGAAGCAGTGGACAACTCTTTAGATGCTACTGAAGAAGCGCGTATTCTACCTGAAATTAGTGTAGAAATCGTCCAATTATCAGAAAATCGCTTCAAAATCACTATCGAAGACAATGGCCCAGGAATTATTAAAGCTCAACTTCCCAAAATTTTCGCTAAACTATTGTATGGTTCTAAATTCCATAAACTTTCCCAATCTCGAGGACAACAAGGAATTGGTATTTCTGCGGCCGTACTTTATGCCCAATTAACTACTGGTAAACCTGCCCTAGTTCAATCTAAAACCGATCGGAATAAGAAAGCCAACCAATTCGCTCTTAAAATCAATACTCAAACTAATGAACCTCAAATTTTAGAAGAAGGACAACTTGATTGGCCAGAGAAAGAACATGGCACTAGAATAGAAATGGAACTAGAAGGTTCTTATTTCAAGGGCAAACAATCTGTCGACGAATATCTTAAAGAAACTGCCATCACTAATCCTCACGCTACTTTTATTTACACTAACCCGTTAGCCGAACAAATTATTTTTGCTCGAGTAGTAAATGAATTGCCAATAGAACCTAAAGAAATCAAACCCCATCCTTATGGTGTGGAATTAGGTATGTTAATTAAAATGATGCAGAACACCTCTGCACGCACCCTACAATCTTTTTTAATGCAGGATTTTTCTCGAGTTGGTCCCAATACTGCTAAAGAACTTTGTCAAAATGCCAAATTATTACCCAAAGTTAAACCCAAAAACATTTCTCGAGATATGGCCGAACAACTTCATCGGGGCATTCAGGAAACTAAAATCATTTCTCCCCCTACCAACTGTTTATCTCCCATTGGTGCAGAACTTTTAGAAAAAGGGCTAAGAAAAGAAATCAATGCTGAGTTTTACACTTCTGTTACTCGTCCACCTTCTGTTTATCGAGGTAATCCGTTCTTAATTGAAGTGGGGTTAGCTTATGGTGGAGAACAAGAAAAAGATAAAGCGGTTCGTTTACTGAGATATGCCAATAGAGTGCCATTAATTTATCAACCTGGAGCCTGTGCCGTTACTCAAGCAGTTCAACAAATCGCTTGGAACCCCTATGGTTTATCACAATCCAAAAGATCCCTCCCCGTTGGACCTCTGACCCTAGTAGTCCATATTGCTTCGGTGTGGGTGCCATTTACTTCAGAATCTAAAGAAGCTATTGCCCATTATCCGGAAATCATGAAGGAAATGAAATTGGCAGTACGAGAGTGTGGTCGAAAACTAGGTATATTCGTTAATAAAACGATAAAAATTCATGCTGAATCACAAAAACGTTCCTATATCGAAACTTACATCCCTTACATTTCCGAAGCCTTAAAAGAATTAATCGATATCAAAGACACCGCCAAGGTAGAAAAACTGCTTCACCAAATCTTAGAAAAGCAGCGAGGCACTTTGGAAAAAATTGAAATTAATAATCCCGATTATGATCCCGAATTGGCTAAGATAGGTCAGGAAGAAAAGCCCAAAAAACCAACTAAACAAGAAACTCAAACTAAATTAACATGAAAAAAGAAAATATTATTATCAAAAAAGCAGAAAAAGAAGATATCGGTAATCTGATAAAGTTATGGCAAGGAATGAGACAGTACCATGAAAAAATAGCGACGGAGAAAGATGCTTTTTATGACCAAATAGAAAAGAATAAAAATACAATTTGGAAGAAATTCATTAAAAAAAGTATCAAAGACAAAAATAGTTTAATCCTTATTGCTTATGATAAAGGGAAACCTGTCGCTTATTGTATACTACTTATCAAACAAAACATCCCTGTTTTCAAAATTAAAAAATATGGATATATTAGCGATATCTATGTAGAAAAAAATTATCGAGGAAAAGGAATGGGCAAAAAATTAATGGACATATCCGTGGGCTTTTTCAAAAAGAATCGAATCAAATTCATGGAACTATCAGTTAAGCATAACAACAAATCATCTATTAAATTTTATCAAAAATATGGCCTCAAAGAATACCACAAACATATGAGGATAAAAATATGAAAACCTCCACTAAAATTAAGGAAATTGCCACCCAGGTTTATCAGAAGATTCTAAAGAAAAAAGAACCAGAATTAAAAATGCCTTTGCGTAGCTTAAGCAATGTTACTTATGATTCCAAAGATGGTTATTTTGAATTGCTGGGAAAGATTAAAATCCGAGCTCTGACTGCTTCTACTATCAAAACTTTTGCTCAAACGTTAAAGATGATGGCTTTGTCCAAAGATATTGTAGAAAAAGAAGATATTGCCACTAAGAGAGAAGCTTATTACGTTTCCAAAAACTGGGACGAAGCTCGTTTCAATGAACAGCCAGAATCCGACGCCATCATGGACGATGTTGAAGCCATGATGAAAGTTAACCGTGAACAATTAGGTTTTGTCCCTGAAGAAAAAGGCGGCGATGTTGCCGGAAAATTGATTGTTATCGATCAAGATCCCGACACCAAAAAACCGATTAAAATTGACTGTACTAAATTTGGCTCTGGTGCCTACTCTATTCCCAGTTCAGTAGAACATTTAAAATTTGAAACTAAAGCTAAATTTATTCTAGCTATTGAAACTGCAGGTATGTTTCAAAGATTAGTCAAGCACCGCTATTGGAAACACGCTGATTGTATTCTAATTTCTATGGGGGGAGTTCCTACCCGTGCCTGCCGAAGATTTATCAGAAGATTATCTGATGGAAAAAAATTACCCGTTCATGTCTTCACTGATGGCGACCCTTATGGATTTGGCTCCATTTATCGAACCCTCAAAGTTGGTTCCGGTAATGCTGCCCACATCAATGAATTTTTTTGTGTCCCTCGAGCTAAATTTATTGGCATTACTCCCCAAGACATTATCGACTATAAACTGCCCACCCATCCATTAAAAGATGTTGATGTCAAAAAAATTAAAGATTTACTCAAAAATGACCCCTTTATCCAGCACCATAAACCTTGGCAAAAGGCCCTTAAACAAATGCAAAAAATGAAGGTCAGAGCAGAACAGCAAGCCTTAGCTAAATGGGGGCTAAATTACGTTATTGAGAAATATCTTCCGGACAAAATCAAAGATCAAAAGAGCTGGCTGCCTTAAAAGCAAGATTCATACTAAAATTTTATAAAGCACATTTATTTCTAGACTCTTGATGGACCCGTAGCCTAGCCTGGATAAGGCGACAGGACTATGTCCCGCTAGAGCCTTCTAAGCTGTAGATCGAGGGTTCGAATCCCTCCGGGTCCGTTTAAGCGCTCGTGGCCAAGCGGCTAAGGCAAGAGGCTGCAACCCTCTGATCGTGGGTTCGAGTCCCACCGCCCCCTTTTATTTTTCAGCTATTTTCCATAGCAAATCAAAATAATTCTTATACGCCTTTGCTATCTCAGCATTCCTTATCTGTATGACTAAAGGCTTCTTGATATATAGAATAAGCACAACTTCGTCCCCGCATATAGAAGTTGCAACTGGAGAATCATATTCAGGAAGAAGATGCTTTGACTCAGTATAAGACAGTTTATTCAACATCTCTGTCCTGTTTTTTGCATCAGAATTATAGATATGATACATCTTCACTCTTGCCATAACCCTTTTCTGGTGGTATTTCTTCAAGAAGAAATCTCCTATCATCTCTGCAGCTATATTAGGCACACCATAGACATATCTTGGTTTTTTAATCTCAAGAAAATGGTTCAATATGTTCCTTACAGCAACTATGCCCTCATAGATATGCACTTCTCCTTTGCTTGGAGATAGTTCAGAACTAAGTTGAAGTTGAGGTAAGATAGATCTAATCTTTATTTCCTTGTCATGCACCATATTGACTAAAGCCTTAGGATCATTTGCC
>JAAOXZ010000039.1 GCA_018221085.1 Candidatus Woesearchaeota archaeon | reverse complement strand
TATAATCTATTGTGGAGCTGTAGTGTAGCTTGGCTATCACTAGTGGTTTGGGACCACTGAACCCCGGTTCAAATCCGGGCAGCCCCACTTGATACTCTTATATCTACAAAAGATTTAAAAAACAACTAATAAAATAGATATAAAATGCCAACTAAACGATTCGGTGCCCGTTATGGGAGAAGACCCAAAAAGAAATTTGCTCAAATAGAAACAGAGCAAAGAGCTAAGCACAAATGTCCTTATTGTAATAAAGACGCCGTTAAACGAATCGCTGCTGGTATCTGGCAATGTCGTAAATGCGATGTTAAATTTGCCGGTAAAGCTTACTCACCTTAATACTAAAATGTACTACAAATGCTTCCATTGCGGAAAAAAAGTTGATCGGGAAGAATATGCTAAAACTAAGTTGAGATGCCCTTACTGTGGCAGTAAAGTATTATTCAAAGACCGTAAAATCGTAACTAAAGTTAAAGCTAGATAAAACTACTTTTTTAGTAAAATGACTCAAGCAGACTTCAACCAATTACAACTCTTACAACAAAATCTTCAGAATACACTCCTACAAAAACAGCAATTTCAAAAACAATCTATGGAAATTGATTCTGCTCTGGAGGAATTAAAAGATTCTTCTGCCGCCTATAAAATAATTGGCAATATCATGGTGGCTTCTAAGAAACCAGATTTACAGAAAGATCTTCAACAAAAGAAAGAATTAATTGATTTACGATTAAAAAATTTTGAAAAACAAGAACAAATGTTAAAAGAAAAAGCCGAAGAACTTCAAAAAAAAGTGATGGAACAACTTAAAGAAAAAAAATGACTCAATTCGGACCCGTTATTGAAGCCCTAGAATTTATCAAGGAAGATCCCATTATTCTCAAAAAAGTTAAAGAAAAAGCAGACCATGTTATCACTCTTCTTAAAGAATCAGCACAGGATCCAGAATTTACTATTGATAAAGTCTTACGTGAATTAGAAGAGCTAGATTCTTCAGAAATACCTTCTTATGATCGTACTCAACTTTGGGATATTATTTCTTTACTAGAAAGTTCTACTGCTTAATTATCTCTTAGACAAAACCTTAGATTTAACTAATAAGGAATTTGGCATATAAATTTTATCTCCTTTCTTAGTCTTAATTTCCATTTCTAACCAACCTATTTTTTCCACTGTTCCTTCCACGCCATTAACTTTAATCTTTTTCCCTTTCTTCCAAGGATCCCTTCGATTAATCACTATGCCGGCAATTAAATTAGGAATAAAATCCTTAATTCCAATTAGAAAAGTAGCTACCAATAGCAATAATACGGCCCCGCCAATAATATAAAGAACAATCGGAGTAATTCCTAGTTGATTTAACGACCATACTAAAGCAAAAAAGTAAATCAAATATGCTGCCAAATTACTTATCTTTTTCTCTAAACTGTAATTTTTACCCAATCTTTTTACTAATTTATCTAATTCAATCTCGTGTAGAATCCTTCTAAGTAATTTTTTTACAATTAGTCCAATGATTAATCCGATTAACAAGACTACTATTGCTCCAATGATATTATTCAATTGGATTTCCATGGCTTTTACTTTTTCCCACATATTAAGGAATATCTTTTTTTCTTTTATAAAAATGTCGGAAACTTTCTCTTAGTTGTAGTCTAGGTTTGAAAAACCAATACTTTAAATTTAGCGAAAAGTTTCTGAGCATGCTCAAAAACCACAAAATGGTTTTTGACATTGCTAAAATTTAAATAAAATCAAATAAAATCAATCAATATGCCAACTAATGTCACCGCTGAATATGTTAACGCAGAAAGAGATTATCAAAAAGCATCTACTACTATTGAAAAATTAAAAGGATTAGATGTTATGTTACGTGAAGTTCCCAAACATAAGGGAACCGAAACTCTTCGTATGGAAATCAAAACTAAGATTTCCAAACTTAAAGAGAAACTGATTAAAGAAAAAGAACAAAAAAAGAAAGGCCATTCTTTAGCCATTAAAAAAGAAGGTGCCGCCCAAGTAATCTTTGCTGGCCCACCTAACACTGGTAAAACCTCGCTCTTAAATTTCCTTTCGACTTCCACTTATGAAACTGCACCTTATCCCCATACTACTGCTAAACCTAATTTGGGGACGTTAGATTATCAATCTGTTAAGATCCAATTAATTGATCTTCCCCCTTTAATTGACGATGCGGCAGTAAAACAAGCACCATATTTTGCTATAGTTAGAAATGCAGATTTAGTGTTATTAATTATTGATGAACTTAAACAACTCCCGTCCCTACTCAAAGAATTTGCCGATAGCCATATCATTTTGAATAAACCCAAACCAGATATTGTTATCAAAAGAGAAGCCACTGGAGGACTTACGTTTGTTGGAGAAAAATTCATTAAAGCTAACCTTGACGACGTTAAAAAACTACTTCGAGAGCATAATATTGCTAATGCCACTATCGAAATTTTTAATAAAGTAAGATTAGAAGACTTTTTTGAAATCTTAAATGAACGCTTAGCTTATCTTCCGGCTTTAGTAGTCTTGAATAAGCAAGATTTGGGGGGAAAAACTACTAAAAAAGGTAAATTTGAAATCGTTCCTCTCTCAGTAACTAAAAAAGGGAATATAGAAAGATTGAAAAATAAAATTTGGCAAAAATTAAACATAATTAAAATTTATACAAAAGAACCGGGAAAAAAACCTTCTTTGAAAGAACCCCTTACCTTGAAAAAAGGCTCGTCCCTTAGAGACATGGCTCAATTCATCCATAAAGATTTCATTAAGAAATTTAATTACGCTAAAGTATGGGGAACTTCAGCTAAACACGATGGTCAAACTGTTGGTTTAGAACATCAATTGAAAGATAATGATACTGTAGAAATTCATTTGAAATAAAATTAGAAAAATCAAAATAATAAATTAAAAAATAAAATCAACGTGTTTTCTTAGATCGCCATTTACCATCAATTATTGGCAATAATTGTACTTGCCCGCCTTCATACAAAACAGCATTTGCAGCTAACCATCGGGACATACTACCATCGGTATAAGGTAAGTCTAATCGGGTACTGGTACCAACAATATAAGTATTCCTTAATATTTCTGGCGCATGTGTGTGTCCGGTGATGCTCTTTCCGAAACCCAATTCTCGGCTTCTGATACTTCCTCGAGCACCACTAATACCTTTATGTCCATGGCTTCCTAATTGCCATCCCCATACTTTATAGTCGTCACGCAGTTTCAAAAAGTTGACATTTGAAGGCAAATTCCCCATCATTTTTATCCCATATTCAACTGGGTTTTCTCCATTTAGCATAGCACCAGCAAGTTTTAGTGCTATTTTGGTATTCCATGGTTCTTGGAGGAATCTTCCATTTTCTAGATACCGGTCAATAAAGAATGGGTGGTTGGAATAAACAACATGGACTTCGCCTTTTTTCATTCGTTTAGAAAGTTTAACCAGTTCTTTATGTGCCTCACGCAATTCTGATTCAATACTGAGCCTACCTTCATTATATGCAATGGCTCTTTTCAAAAAATCATCTCTTTCATGTGGGTTAACACTATGTCCGTTAACTAAATCATGCAGGAAAAGTCGTTTAGGCTTGAAAAAGTCAATCATTTGATAGTTGGCAGCCATAGTTTGGGGGTCGTGATCACCTAAGTGAATATCTCCCAATACTAATGCTTCTACATCTACTTTCTTATTCTCTCTCTTCTTACCATTGTAAACGTGTGCCATATCAATAAATTTGCCATTTTTCAATGCAGGTATATGTCTAACGTTAAAATGTACTGCATCTATAACTTCTACAATGACCGCACCAAAACAATGCTCTTTTGTTGCTAAGTCTCCGCGGTGATTTGTTTCATTATAATTGGGCAAAGTACATGCCCCGGTGGTGACCAGAAGCTTGGGAAATGAGGCATTTCCAGAGGCAATTGATTTAAACCTTTGTTTTGAATGTGCATAAATTCTAGTTTGATCTGCTTGTACAATCCGATCTCGACTTGTTGCAGGATCTATATTTTGTGGAGGTACGATATCGTCAGATACAATACAATTTTTATTTAATCTTATATTCCTTCGACTAGGATACAATATTTTGTCTTCTAATCCCTCTGCCCGAAAAAAAGAGTGTACTTCTCTTTCTGTACAATCCATTCCGTTCATAGTTAGGAGCATTAGTTCAGCATTATTAATATCACAATAATGTCTTAAACCCTCTATTAATTGGGTGTGGGGTGCACCTTTACTGCTGTCAAAACCAAATCTATCTCCATTATCTGGAGATTGCGGTGATTGAATGGCCGATATTACATACGTTTTACTTTCAGCCTTCTTTTCAGCCTTTTTTTCTTTATTTTCCTTTTCTTCAGGTTTTTTTTCAGCCATGTTCTCCCCTCCAAGTTTGTTTATTATCCTATCTACTTTGTATCTAAGATTTAGGTAATATCTTGATTAATATAAATATTGTGGTGATTAAATACCTTAATCACCATTTTACGATTTTTCTTTAGTAAAGTTTAAGAATTTCAAAGATATTACCCTAAATTACACCCAATTTATTCTAATAATAAGGCATCCAGTGTTTTTATCTCTTCTGGAGTTAAACCTCGGCAAACATAAGCATCACTTTCACCATAATTTTCACTCCTAAACTCTCTTAAATAGCTAACTCCGTCTTTTTGGTAACCTAATTGCTTTAAGAGATCCTTAATTTCTTCTGGATTACTACAAGGAAGGGGATTTCCATCTACTTCCTGTTTGTCATAAATTTCATAAAACATGGTATGGTAAAAAAAACTTTCTCTTGTACAAAAAAACAATCCTGCAGCGGATTTTTCTGTAATCCATTTACTCTCATCAACTTGACGGCCTTCTTTCTTAGCTTCTTCTTCAGAAAGGTATAGTTCCATTACCCGAACTAGATATCGTCCATTATGGTTTTCTGCGGTTATTTTTTTTGAAGACTTGTATTGGTCTCCTAAATCTAATTCTACTTGTTTCATTGGATGTTTGAGAAAATTTATCTTTATAAAACTTATTGATTCATTCGCTTTCTATTTTATTTAACCATTCCTTCTTAAATTTAAATCCGTCTTTTTTAGCTAATTTTTCTATAGCTTTGTCAAAACAACTGCCATATTGCGCTGCTTTCTTTTTTCGCCAGGCAAAACTGCCCAAGAATTCTTCCGCTATCTCCCGTAAAATCACTTTATTCCCTTTATCATTAATTTTTTCTTCCCCCGATAGCTTCATAGCACACTTAATCAATTCAGAATCTAAAAAAGGCGTCCTCACTGTTACCTTCAACTCTTTACTTAAATTAAAATCTCGAACTAAATCCCGTCCCCACATCGCTTTCAAGCCAGTCCAACATTCTTGATTGACATCTTTAACGCCGTTGTGTCTTTCGTAACCAGCAAAAATCTCTTCTGAACCTAACCCCCCTAAAAAATAATCAATATTATCTTCTTTCCCTAAAGAAATTGCCGCTAAAACTACTGCTCCCACACCTATGTTAACTACATCTGTTTTATTTACTGGTTTCAAAGTAGTAATGGTTTTCTTAATAATCTTCTCTGCTTCTTTTAGATCAAAAATTTTGTATTTTAAATTTAAACCCAATTCACTAGCCACTTTCTTGGCTTCTATTATATCTTCTGGTTCTTTAGTTACATCATCTTGAAACCCCACGGTATAACAAACAAAATCTGCTTCTGCTTTTTTACAAACTGCGGCGATTAAACTGCTGTCTACCCCTCCGGAGAAAAATATTCCAAATTTCTTATGGGGGATTCTATCTTCGATGGCAGAAATCAGTTTTTTCCTTAACTCTCCTTTGCCTTTAATTTGCTCTTTACTTTTCAAGCTAGTAATTTCTTCCATCCATTCCGTTTCTGGAATCAATCTCTTTCCTTTCAACCATAATTCTTTCATTACATTGTATTTTGCCTATAATTTTATAAATCTTAACCAAAATAAGGAGAGTATGAAACTTGCAGTACTATTTACTGGAGGAAAAGATTCTGTTTACGCTACTTATTTGGCTAGAAAACAAGGCCATCAAATCACTTGTTTGATAACTTTAAAATCAGAAAACCTTTACTCTTACATGTTCCATACTCCGGCTATTGAATTAACCGAATTACAGGCAGAAGCCATGGGTTTGCCTTTGATTACTCAAGCTACTGCTGGAGAAAAGGAAATTGAATTAAAAGATTTAGCGACTGCCATTCACGAAGCACGACAAAAGTATTCTTTTGATGGCATTATTACTGGGGCACTCTTCTCAGATTATCAAAGTTCTCGCATTCAAAAAATAGCTGAAGAACTGAAATTAGAAGTGTTTTCTCCGCTATGGCATAAACCTCAAAAAGAAGAAATGCAAGAATTACTCGACGAACGTTTTAAGTTTATCATGACTTCTATTGCTGCTGAAGGTTTAGATAAAGAATGGTTAAACAAACCAGTTTCTCAAAAGGAATTAGATAAACTAAACGAACTTAATGAACGATTCGGCTTAAATGTTTCTGGAGAAGGTGGAGAGTTCGAAACGTTAGTTTTGGATTGTCCTTTGTTCAAAAAACAATTGGTTCTTGAAGAAGTCAAAATCATTGAGGAAAGCCAAAACACCGCCAGACTTCTGGTCAAGAAAGCAGTGTTGAAAGGAAAATGACCTCCGTAATGTGCTTCGGCACTTTTGATATTTTGCATTTAGGACATTTAAACTATTTTCAGCAAGCTAAGAAATTCGGAGACCATTTAATCGTCGTCATTGCCAGAGATAAAACTAAAGAATCACAAAACAAAAAAATTCATTTTTCCGAGGAAGAACGGCTTAAAATGGTTCAGAACCTCAAAATAGTTGATGAAGCAGTTCTCGGAGGTTTAAACGACAAATTAAAAGTCATCCAAGACAAAAAACCCGCGGTTCTTTGTTTGGGTTATGATCAAGAAGCTAATGAAGATGAATTAAAGAAAACATTTCCAGTTATTAAAATTAAAAGAATGCAACCATACCAAGAATACAAGTATAAAAGCAGCTTACTTAGGAAGACTTAACCAAAAGTTTTATATTACACCTCACAAAACACTCCTAAAAAGAGTTCTGATGTTTACTAATTGGAGGAAAACTAAAAATGAAACTATATCAAAAAATGCTTACTTACGGAGCACTAATTGCCGGTTTATCTGGATTGACAGGTTGCACTAAATCAGCTGGATCTGAAGAAGTTGCACCACAAGTTGCACCACAACCAGATTACTTTGCTAGTGTTGCCTTAGACTATGCACGGGACCTGAGAACCATTAAAGGAGATTTTGATGGGGATGGAGATCTAGACCTTATTGTTAGTGCACGATCGGCTAATAATACTATTGGTCAACAGGGAAAATTATATCTTTTCCTTAACGATGGCAAAGGTAACTTCACTTTGAAAAAACCAACATTGCCTGCAGAAAAACGACAAGATAAATTAACTGGAATCAATTTAAATAGGGATTACGAAACTGCAGTTAAACTGGTCCCAGAAACTACATTTGCATTAATGGATCTTATACTCGGAGACCCATTTCAAAATGATAAATCAACTGGAATTGGTTTACGCCGGGATCCAAATAACTCAATACCTCTTCCAGATACACCAGTAACACTGGAATATAAATTTAGTCGTCAATATCAAACACTAAATAAAACACTAAATCAGGAGGATAATTAAAATGGCAAAACCAGAAGATATTTCCAAGGATGAAAAAGTAGGCTTTCACAAAGGAGCTTTAGCTACTTTGAGTAAAGAAAGAGAAGAATTACTAAGAATTGTACAAATCGTTGAACAATTGATGCAAATGCACATCAAAGAATTGAAAGACGAAGGCGTTGATTTAGCTGCTCAAGCTAAGGAAGCAGTTAAAGAATTAAAAGACAATAAACCAATCGAAGACGTCCTTAAATAATCAACTCTTGACTACGACGAATCTTAGGTAAAAAATTTAATATTTTTTTATTTTTATATTTTGCACAACTAATTACATCATCATTGTACTTCAACAATACCCATCTGTTCTCAGTACCCAAATCTTTATCTAAACTCTCTCCTAAGAAATACTCCTTTACTTCTTCTTTCTCTAACTCCACTACGTTTTTCTTAGCTTTTTTGCCAATCATCCACGCCCCTTCCATACTCAACCGCAGTTCATCTCCTAACTCTCCAAAATACATCCCGTACTTATCTACTTTTAATTTCTCTAAATCAATTCGAGAAACATCTCGATTAACAATAAATATTCTATCTTTGGCATTTAATAGAAAAGCATAATCTAATACGCCCACAAAACCAAACTGCTCCTTTAACTTCTCTTTGATCTTCTTAACTTCTCGGGTATTAAGAATATTCAACCGCTGCATTAACCTACACCCCAAACTGGATCGGTTCGTCTTTTAATTTCAGCAATTTCCTTCAATACCATAATCTCTTTCTCGGACAAGTATTGTTTTAATTCTTTTAATTTCTTAAAATCTTCTCCAGGTATATCGGAATAGTAAAATTCTCCTTCTTTTATTTGTCGTCCTACGGTCACTCCATCTAAGGACATAGCTAATTGTTTTCCTTGTTCGGCCACCGACAAATTATCTCCTTCAGCTTCTAGACTTTTAACTGTAGTGATTGCTTTTCCTTCCTTATTCATCACTGCATCTCCGGTTTTAATTTTCCCCACTTCGATTTCTACGCCCACAATGGCAGGATTATTTTGTCTAAAGGTGTATCCTTTCAAAACAAAAAACTTACAGGGTCGAACTAACTTCCCTAGCTCTCTCATTTCAATTTCTTTCTTCAATTCTTCTACTCTTTCAGAATAACTATCAATTATTTGATAAATGACTTCGTGAGTAATCACTTTGACATCTTTTTCTTTCAAAAACTTCTCAGCATCAGCAGTCATTTTAACATTAAAACCTAAAATCATTTTATTAAAAATATCACTTCCAGATTCTGCTTTAGAAATATCTTTTTTGGTAATATTTCCAATCGAAGCAAAGGAAATAAGTACTCCTTTTTCTTTTAACATGACAATTAATGCTTCTAAGCTACCTAAACTATCGGCTTTCACCACAATACCTTCTTTTTCTGTTTCAATTAACACTGCTTCTACTTCTTGTTGCAATTCCTCTTTCACTTTCTCCACTTCAGATACATCACAACTTCTAATTGGCATTCCCGCTATGGCCTCATTCAAGTTCGGAGCAGAAATTTTCACTCCCGTAGCGGCAAACACTTCATTAACTCGTTTGAATTTAGCTTTCTTTTCTCGCATTTCCATTAATGGCATCGGTTCTAACAGAGAACGTACTTTTGTCGCAATCGCTTCACCAATTCCACCAATAACAATGGTGTCATTAACTTTCAAACCGCCATCATAAATAATAACATCTAAAGTAACTCCTAAACCTTTCTCCTCTTTGACTTCGAGTACAGTTCCTTTAGCCTTTCCTTCCACTTCCACTTCCAATTTTTCTTCTAGAAATCTCTGTGCTAGACCACTCAAAACCATTAATAGCTCCGGAATACCTTGTCCAGTTAAACCAGAAGTAGGAACAATAGCTATTTGTTTAGTGTAATCATCTACTCGATCAAATCTTTCGGCAGGAAAGCCAAAGTCATGTAATTTTCCTACTACTTCGTAAATTTTCTTTTCAAATTCTCCACTCACTGCCGTAGGTAAACCATTAATATTTTCCATCAAAGTTTTCTTTTCGTCAGCTTGCCATCCGGAAATTAAATCTACTTTATTGGCTGCGACAATAAAAGGTGTTTTATCGCTCTTTAGTATTTCAATCGCTTCAATAGTCTGTGGTTTAAATCCTTCGTTGATATCTACTACTAAAATAGCAATATCTGCTAACGCCCCGCCTCTTTTACGTAGATTCGAAAACGCTGCGTGTCCAGGAGTATCAATTAATAATAAACCAGGAATAGTAAAATCTAATTTTAAGGTTTCTAATAAGTTTCCACAAACTTTTTTGATAGTTTCTAAAGGAATGATGGAGGCTCCAATCATTTGAGTAATTTTTCCTGCTTCTCCAGATACTACAGACGTCCCTCTAATCTGATCTAAGATGCTAGTCTTCCCATGATCGACATGGCCTTCAATTACACAAATAGGACTTCTGGTTGCCATACATTGAAATAAACAAAACGTTTTTTAAATCTTTTCACTATTCTATCCTTATGTCCATCATAACTGAACAAAATGTCCGGATTAAAGCTAGTTTACCCAAAAAAGACATTAACAAGAAATTACCTATTTTCTACAATCCGGTGATGAAGTTTAATCGAGATGTTTCTATTCTCCTCCTCAATACCATACCTAATAAAAACATGAATCTGGCTCTTCCGTTAGCCGGTTCTGGTATCAGGGGATTGAGATTCCTTAAAGAGTTAAAGAAAGACAAAATTAAAACGATATACTTTAACGACCGAAAACCACATTTCAAAAGCATCATTAAAGCTGCTTTAAAATTAAATAAACTTCCACTCAAAAAAACTTCCATCCACAGCGAAGATGCTTCTCTTTTCCTGATGCACCAAGAAGGTTTTGATTATATTGATATTGATCCGTTCGGCTCCCCTAATCCGTTTCTTCCTGCCGCTATGGCCAAAATATCTCGGAAAGGCATTTTAGCAGTTACTGCTACCGATACTGCTGCTCTAACGGGTACGTACATCAATGCTTGTAAAAGAAAATACTGGTCTATCCCCCTTAGAAACGAATTAATGCACGAAATCGGTCTTAGAATCCTCATTAAAAAAATTCAATTAATTGGCGTTCAATTTGACAAAGCTTTGACACCTGTTTTTTCTTATTCCAAAGACCATTACTATCGTGTTTTTCTCAGAAATCAGAAATCCAAGTCAGAATGTGATAAAATCATCAAACAACACCAATACTTCCATTACTGTAATAAATGTCTCCATCAAAAAACATCGCCATTTAATCAAGAAATTTGCCAGTGCAAAAATAGATTCTTAACTGCCGGTCCTCTTTGGATAGGTAATCTCTTTGACAAAGAAACAGTTAAAAGAATGCTCGACACCCTAGATGGGGATATTTTTAGCACGGAATTAGCTAAATTATTGCGAGTAGTCCAAAAAGAAATGCTGAAGAGTACTGTTGGCTTTTATGATTTACATAAAATTGCTAAGGTGTATGGGATAGAACCACCCAAAACAGAACTTATTCTAAAAAAACTAAGAGCTAAACCCACTTATTTTTCTCCCACTGGATTAAAAACAGAAAAGAACATTAAAGAAATTCTCAAAGCCATTAAAAAATAATTCTAACCAAACTTTTATAAATAACATACCAACATAACAAAATTACAAACTATTACGAGGGAATTAAAATGAAAACAGAAACTTTAGAAATTAAGTCCAAAGAAGGACCCGGGATGAGAACTATAGAAATAACTCAACTAAATATTGGCCCCGCAGACATAGCAAAATTATTACATCCTTTAAAAGATGGAACTCATACTCTTTGTTTAGGGGATTTAATCAAAAGAGCAGAAGAAGAATTCCAAATGGGAGAAAACGAAGCTAGAAGTGTAATGGGGTATTTGGAAGTAGCAGAATATATTGGTCCAAATGAAGGGTATAGTAATCATGACATGATTCGAGTAACTTCCAAAGGAAGAGAATTAATTCAACAATACTTGTAATTTTTTTCTTTTATTTTTTTCTTTTTTTCTAAATCAAAGATTTCCAAAAGATTTATATAACAGATGGGTATATTTTCATCTAATTCATGAACTTAAATAAAACATATGTTAAAATCTAATTCTACAGAAGAAATGAAACTATTAAATAGATATAGGAGGAATAATTATGCAGAATGAAAGACAAGCCCCCGTAAATGAAGGGCAAGAATATGAGGTAGTGATAGAATCAGTAGGTGATAAAGGAGACGGAATTGCAAAAGTAAAAGGTTTTGTTTTGTTTGTCCCTGGAGTAAAAAAAGGCGATTACGTAAAAGTTAGAGTAACTAAAGTTTTGGCTAATGTTGGTTTTGCGGAAGTAGTTAAAAAACTAGAAGGTAAGCCAGTAAGAAAACATAACAAATTCGTAGAAGTAAATCCAGAAGAATTTGAAGAAGAACCAGAAGTAGATTCCCGGTATGAAGATACTGATGATTTTGGGGAAGAATTAGTGGAAGAATAAATTCTAGTTCAAGTTGAAGATAAAAGTTTATATAATCCAGTTTCTTTTTCTTTTATTATTAAAGGTGTATGATGACAGATTATATTTCCTGGTTTAAGGAGTTGAATAAGGATTCTATTGGAGTAGCTGGAGGCAAAGGAGCTAATTTAGCGGAGATGACTAATATCGGTTTGCCCGTACCACCAGGTTTTGTAGTGACGGCTCAAACTTATGAAGAGTTTATTGAGAAAACCGCAGTCAAAGCAAGAATATTCAAACTGTTAGAAGGTTTAGATATTGAAAAGACAGAAGAATTACAACAAGTAGCTAAACAGATTCAAGAATTGATTAAAGGGACTGACGTTCCGGAAAATATTAAAGAAGCAATTATTGAAGCGTACGATAGTTTGGGTGTAGAGAAAGGAACTACTTCCGAGATGATGGAAAAGCGAGGAGAAGTTTTTGTGGCGGTTCGGAGTAGCGCTACTGCAGAAGATTTACCTGAAGCTTCTTTTGCTGGACAACAGGCAACTTTCTTGAATGTGAAAGGAGATGAAGATGTTTTTACTGCAGTGCGAGCTTGTTGGGCTAGTTTATTCACTGCCAGAGCAATTTATTATCGAGAGAAAAACAATTTTTCCCACAAAAAAGTTTTAATTGCCGCCATAGTACAAAAAATGGTTAATTCTGAAAAATCGGGAGTGATGTTTACTATTAATCCCTCTAATAATCATCCTGATGAAATTGTGATTGAAGCAGTTTATGGTTTGGGAGAAGCAATTGTTTCTGGAGAAGTAAGTCCCGATTTTTATTTAGTCAATAAATCCGACCGCAGTATTAAAAAAATTGAAGTGCGGAAGAAGAAATGGGGATTGTATCGAGATGAAGAAGGAAAAAATGAGAAAGTGGACATTCCTAAAGAAAAACAAGAAAGACAGATTTTAGATAATAAAGAAATCATGGAAATAGCTAGATTGGGTAAGAAAATTGAGGAACATTATGGAAAACCCCAAGATATAGAATGGGCTATTGAGAAAGGAGAAATTATGATTGTACAATCACGAGCAGTAACTACTTTTAAGCCGGTGGAGAAAGAGGAAGGCGAAAAAGTAGAGGATGAAAAGTCTACGCCTCAACCATCTTCCGAAGCAGGGAAGATATTGGTAAAAGGAGAAACCGCTTCAGGAGGAGTTTATTCTGGGAAGGTAAGATTGATTCGTGATGCTTCAGAATTAAGTAAAATTGAGAAAGGAGATGTTTTAGTTACTACTATGACGACGCCAGATATGGTTCCAGCGATGCAGAAAGCGGGAGCGATAGTAACTAACGAAGGTGGAATGACTTGTCATGCCGCGATTGTTTCTAGGGAGATGGGAACACCTTGTATTGTGGGAACGGAACACGCTACTGAAGTGTTGAAAGACAGAATGATGGTAACTGTTCATGCCGATAGGGGAATTGTCTACGAAGGGAAAATAGAAGTGGAAAAAGTAGCTAAAAAAGTAGTAGTTGCTGCTGGCGAACCGATAATTACGGCCACGGAAATAAAATTGATTATGGATCTACCGAACCGGGCGGCTGAGGCAGCAGAAAAACATAAGGTAGATGGCATTGGTTTGGTAAGAGTAGAATTTATCATTGCGGAAGGCGGAGTACACCCTGCCGAATACATTCGAGAAGGAAAAGATGGAGAGTATACTGAGTTGTTAGTGAAAGGGTTACGAAAGATTGCTCAGGCGTTTAAAGGAAAGCCAGTGTGGGTCAGGAATTCTGATATGAGGACCGACGAATATCGGAATCTGAAAGGAGGAGAGCAAGAACCTCACGAAAGCGATCCGATGATTGGTTGGCATGCGATTAGAAGGTTGTTAGATGAGCCTCGGTTGATGAAAGCAGAGTGTTTAGCGATTAAAAAATTACATGAGGAAGGTTTGACTAATATTGGAATCATGTTGCCTTTTGTGATTAATGTTAGCGAAGTGCGGGAGGCTAAGGAGATAATGAGGGAAGTAGGTTTAGAACCGTGTGAGAATGTTGATTTCGGAGTAATGATTGAAACTCCCGCTTCTTGTTGGATTATTGAAGATCTATGTAAGGAAGGAATAGATTTTGTTAGTTTTGGTACTAATGATTTAACTCAAACTACTTTGGGGATTGATAGGAATAATGAAAGAATTGCCCCATTATTTGATGAAATGCATCCTGCTGTTCTGGGAGAGATGGCAAAAGTGATTAAGACTTGTCAGAAATTTGATGTGAAGTCTTCGATTTGTGGTCAGGCTGGTTCTCGTCCAGAAATGGCTGAATTTTTAGTGCATCAGGGAATTGATAGTATTTCGGTGAATGTAGATGCGGTGGATGAAATTCGGCGAACAGTAGCTAAGACGGAGAAGAAACTATTGTTAGATGCGGGAAGAGAAGAGATTGAAGAACGGGAAGAGAGAGGAGAAGGCATGGAAGAAGAGTGATAGATAAGTTTTATATACTCTTTTAATCGATTTATTTTTATGAAATCTAAAACAGGTTTAGCTTTAATTCTTAGCGCAGCCTTGTCTGTGGGTGCTTATTTTGTTGGTAAGTCCAATGGTTATGATGTGGGTCAAGAAGAAAGTCATTCCCATAGTTCATCTAATGTTCCGAGTTGCGAGGTTTGTTTGTCTAAAGGAGGGTTTACTCGGGTTTTGAATAATGAATACTGGCTTAGTGCTAAAAGGGGGGTAGCATTTACCCTTAGGGAGTGTCTTAATGATATGGAGTTGTATGGTTACCTTTCTGTTAGTAAAGAAAAGGCAGCTAAAAAATATCTTAGGTTTTCTAATATGCGTCAGCTGTTTATCAAAGAGTGCGAAACACTGGAGCAAGCTTTATCTGAAACTGGTGGTTATCCTGTAAGTAGAGTTGATGATTATTCAGAAGGTAATTCTCCTGTGCTTTGGGGCAATAGGCATAAAGAATGTAGTGTTAATATTTATCGTGAAAGAAAAGAAACAGAATTAAAGAAAGAAAAGTGATTTCTATTCGTATCTTTTGTTAATTTTGTCAATTTTATTTTCTAAAGCCTTTTCAATATCAATATTCATTGCTTTAGCAAGGATAAGCGTTACGATTAAGACATCGGCAAATTCTTCTTGAATATTTTCTTGGTCATGATTTTCTAATTTTTGTTTTCTTTGTAGGGATTTGTGAGCCAGAACCTCACTGCAAAGTTCACCTAACTCTTCAGTTAATTTTACAGTTTGAGCAAGAATCAGTTTATCATTATCAATATTAGAATAGCACTTTCTAAGCCGTTCACTTTCAATTTCTATAAATTTTAATAATTCTTGGAATTCCATGTTATCTTCCGAATAGAATTAAATTAATCCTTTGACATTGGTTCTTCTTTTGATTTCAAAGTAAGTACCACTGCCTTCTCCTTTTTGTTGGAAAGCAATGACATAAATTTGATTTCCAGAACTGATAACTTTAGCTTGGTCTAATCCTTGTTCATGGACAAAGGTTTCTTCTTTTGTTTCACCACATTTTCCGATTGTTTGTCTCGCTTGCTCAACATAGTGAGAAAACCATTCGTTCAGGACATATTTTGAATCGTGAGTATATAATTCTGTGGTATTTGGACCAGCAGACCTTACTTCTTTAGGAATAATGATGGCGTCAACTAGTTTTCCTAAGTCAAAATTTGAGGGTAATTGTGTCTCGGTCATTTTAATTTTTTAGAATTAGAGATTATATAAATTTTATGATTTCCTCTTTAAAAGAATTCTAGTGTATTTTTTACATTCTTGGCAGTAGATGATTAGTTTGCCGTCTCTAGTACGGATGCGGCAGTTAGTTCCAGGCATCAGAAACTTATAACAGTGTTTACAGAATCTTCTTTTGAGTTCTCGAGGAATTCGAGATTTTACCTTCATGGCTATCTTTCTAGCTAAAGTAACATAACGATGAGCTAGAGCAGGATTCTTAGAAAAGGCTTTTTCTGCTTCCTGAAAGAGAATTTTAATTCTCTCTTGAGCTATCTGTTTCTGTTGCTTTTTAGAGTGGGCAGGTTTCATTATATTGCTTGTTTGTTTAGAGTTTTATAAACTTTTTTGAGATGCGTAGAGTTTTCTTATGAAAAACTCTGGCACCCAAAATAAATTACATTTCTTTTGAGAAACATTTATAAAAAGATTTTTCTTATTGTTAGTATGCCGAAAAGAAAAAAAGGAAGACCTTGTCAAAGTGAGATCAGGCAAAATATTTTAGAGATTCTTTATTTTTTGGGCAAGGGGTATGGTTATCAGATTAGTAAGGTCTATAATGAAATTTTTACTAAAGTTAGTCAAAGAAGCATTTATTATCATTTGAGGAAAGGAGTAGATATTGAAGAGTTAGAATTGAATAAAATAGAACAGGAAGAAGGAAACTTTTCCTGGGGTAGAGTTGTAGAGAAAAGGTATTATTCTTTAGGTAAGAACGCTAAACCTCGAGGAGAACTACGAGTTAAAGAATTCTTAGAGAAATTTAAAAATTAAATTCCTAACAAGTTTTTTAGTAAGGGGTAGAAAAGGTTAAGAAGAAGGACTGTTAAGAAGAACATAGATATTTTACGGTAATAGTTTTCTCCTTTTTGTTTACCTCTGATTTTATGTAGGAAAACTTGCAGCATTCTACCGCCATCAACAATAGGTAGAGGTAAGAGATTGAAAAGACCAATTCCTAAACTGAGGATGAAAAGCCATCGGAGGAATCCAGCTATCCATTGGGTGGAAGTGTAAATTATTTTCCAGATTCCAGTAGTATATTTTTCTTTAACTTCAAATTCATTGGTGATGTCTTTGATACCTAGATAAGGTTTTTCTGGAAGGTCGGGATTTTGAGCTAAGATAATGGGATAATCTTTTTCTGGAGTATTAATAATAATTTTATCTCCTGGAGCAAGACAAGTAAATTTGTCGCTGAAGGCTAAGAAACCAGTAGTGGGTTCTCCGTTGATACCATTAATAATAGTTTGGGGGGCAATCTGGGCTTGAGCCACGGGATAAAATTCGTCTAAGTGTTCAGCAAAAGTGAATCCAATGGGTTCGGTCATGGAATTTTGTAAAGGAGCAAAAGCAAAATTAAGGAGCATTAAAGCGACTAAGGCTAAGAGGATGTTGGAGAAAGAACCAGCAGCTAAAACAGAATATTGCTTAATGTCGGATTCTTTTCTTAATTTTTTTTCATCGGGTTCAACAAACGCACCAATAATTGGTCCAAAGAAAACAATTCCCGTGTTTTTTACTCTGATATCATGAGCTCGAGCGACAATACCGTGAGCAAATTCGTGAACTAAGGCAATAATAAAAATAGCTAAGATCCAATACCAGAATGGAAGTACTCCTAATCCAGGAACATTGATTCCAGGAAGGACTAGAGAAACACCAGAAACGGCAGCTGGTTGAGTAATGAGGCTATAAAGGTTTTTGACTAAGACATAAGAAATAACTATTAAGCCCAAATAACCAACCCCGACACCAATATAACCTAACAGAATGGTTAATTGACGATGTTTTTGAGAAAATTTTTCAATAAATCTTAAACCGAACTTAGTCCGGTACATAATAATTATTTTGGCATAGATGTTTAGCTTTTTTCTTTTGATAACTAGTAGGATGACGATTACTAAATAGAATAATATAATGTATTTGTAGTTTAAAATAAATGAAAGTATAGATTCAAACATCTATAGAAGGAAATTTTGGGGGTTTTTATTACTTTCTATTTGGAATATCTTTCTGTGAATAGACATCTGGTTTCATGAATTTTAGTTAAGTCTGCTCTTGCCTGTTCTAGTGCCCTTTCATCAGTGCTGATTAATCTTAATGTAGTAAAATAATCCTTACTATCATTTATTAAATTGGGATGTTCTGGATGTCTCCGAAAATCTAATGTTTCGACTAATACTTGTCCAGTAGGAAAATTTTTCTTATACGTATGGGGGATTGAAGAATTTTTAGTTTCTTTTCTAAAATCTTCTGATTGGTGAGGAATGTAATCATGTTGTTCAAGAAGTTCATTTAATCCTCCATTTAAGCCGTCAAAAATAGTCCCCACATATTGACAAAGGCAAGTTTTTATTTCATCCATTCTACTTCTTCCTACGTGGTCTTAACTTTTTAGTTTTACACTTACGGCAGCTAATTTTATTTTGGCTGACTTTAAGAGAAGGAGCTCTAATTTTAGACTTGCACTTCTTACAAATGAAAACGTTCTTAGTTTTACGAGTATGAGCTTCGGGGAATCTTACCATTTTATTTAACTTGCCTCATAACTTTTTGATCTGCCAAGACCCAATACATGACTTGACAACCATCTATTACTTGATCTTTTAATTCTTCAGGAATGTCCATATCGAAGGTTTCGTAAGTTTCCATATCCATAACATTAGCAGTGCTGCCGGAGATAGACAATACTTGAGCAGTTTTTTTCTCAATAATAGGGACTTCTATTTTATCGTGACCAGGCATAACAATATTTCTTTTTTTACCATCGATAACACCAACTCCCATTAAATTGACTTTGGCGTGACCATGTTTTCCGGGACGGGAAATTTGAATAGTGGTAACACGACAAGGAGCTCCTTCAATAAGTAAGGTGTCTCCTTTTTTAAGACTCCCAATGCTGACTAATTTTGTATCCATATGAATCACGTTTAATGTTTTAATGAGCGGCTAGTTCAATATCTTTTTTAGTTATTGTTTTTCTACTCGCATGCTCAGCAAATTTCTTAGCTTCAGTTGATATTTTTAAAGCTTTTGTTTCTAAAACGTCAGCTAAGGCCCTTTTAGCGGAATCTGAAACTCTTAACGCGCCTGCCTGACGAATGATTTTATCCATAGCATTTTGAGATAAAATATTTCTTTTGGGCATATTTTAATAAAAATTAGGTTTTTTATTTAAAGCTTTTGCTAATCCGAGCTAAAAATGAGCTAGTTTTGGGTTTTCTTTTATGTTTACGGATAATTTGATTGATTTGTCTTTCTATTTGTTTCTTATGGGGAAAAAGGTCTTCAGCTTGTCTGAATTTCTTAGTGTGGAAATAATTGCGGCCATTTTTGTATTTGTACTTCTGTTTTTTATGCAGTAATTCATGGTAGAGGAGGTAGTCTAAGATTTGTTCTGGGGCTTCTTGAAAAATAGTGGAAACTGTGATAGTATCATTGTGAAAATTATAGCAGGCTAGTTTGGCTTTGGAAGCAGTGCCCCAAACTAAATTGGGTCGATCGATCAGTTCGTGGAAGAATTGTTGATTTACTCGGTGAAAAGAGTTTTCTAAGACGGGATGAGATTTGGTTATGGGAGTTAAGAGAGGGATTTTTTTAACGAAATTATTGTAGAAGTTGATATTGGGCGTAGAAAGTTTTTTGATGCGGTATCGTTTAGCAAACATTTTGAGCAGCAGAGTTTGGATGAGGCCCATTTGAATTTCCCGATCAATGGTTTTCCATTTGTAATTCATGTTGATTTGTAGATCGGGAGCGAGAAATTTGATGTTGGCGTTGAAATCACCTAATTTTTTATTATATTTGAGAATGGCTCGATAATTAAATTGTTTAGTGGGAAAGAGACGTTGAAATGATTCCTGGATGAGGTTCATTATTCCACTTCATATCTTAAGATGGCAGCAACTTTGCCTAAGTCTTTGAGTTGTTGGCCTTCTCGGGTTTCAGTGGAAATCAATCTTACTTCGGCTCCGGTGGTTTGAGCTAATTCTTCAAATTCAGCGATATCTTTATCAGAATTTTCTTCAGATAAAAGCAAGGTTTCAACAGACCCCATATCTAAAGATTTTTTAACTTCTTTAGTTCCGTAAGTAACTTTGTTGGGGTTTTTAGCTAATAATTCAAAGAATTTTTGCATAATTTTTTTCTCGGTAGCAATTTCTTCTTTAGCTAACAAATCTTCAGCTTTATCTACTAATTCTTGCAGGCCAAAGTCACCAGTGTAAGAAAGATCCTTTGTGCCAATGATTTTTTTCTTGACATCGCCAGTAATGTAATCCTTGCCGAGAAAACTTTGGATAGTAGTTCCGGGACCACCAATGATAATGCCTTTAAGGTCGTTTCCTAAGGGTAAAAATTGTTCTTTCATGTATTCAGCAATTTTTTTGAAATGGTCTTTGTACGCTCCTTCTCGGATTCTAGCGAAACGTTGGGCGGATTGTCCTCCGGCTTTAAATTTTCCCGGGACTTCGGAATGAGTCTTCTTGAGTGGAACAATAGTTTTCCCTTTTAATAAGGCTAGGTTGGCATCTCTTCGGTCTAAAACCACTAAACCATAAACTTGTTTTTCAATAATCATCTCTGTTAAAAGATCGGTGACGAAGTTCTTATCACAACGATAGATTCGAGTTTTTAGTGGTAAAGGAGGTTCAATAGACCAAATTTGTAAGTCTTGTTTACCTTCTTTGGAAGCTACATTTCCGGAGAAGACGGCTAAACCATGAGGGGGAGTTTTTTTGAAAGTTCTTAAATGTTGAATCATCTTTTCCAAAGCCGATTGAACATTTTTCCTAGTGGCGGCAGATTTGATGTTAGAAGCAGTACCTTGCTCTTGAGCGAGATGTTGAATAATTTTGATAATGTCATAACCTTGAGGAATGTAAACAGTCACAAACTCAGTATGGGCAGCCTTATGGCTAGTTAATTCTGCGATAAACCGCTTCAATTTCAATTTTTCTGCTAGTGGTAATGTCATTTTCAGTGTAGAAGTGAGGGTGATTTATAAGAATTTCTTAATTTTACTAACTAGTTTTTTTTGATTGATTTTTTGACAGGTATCGACGACTAAAATGTGATGTTTTTGTTTTTTGGCTTCGGCTAAACAGACGTCAAAGATTTCACATTGGATGTTTTCTTCAATTTTCTTTTGGGAATATTTTCTTTTTTGGAGTCGTTTTTTTAATTCTTTAAGGTCAGAACACTTAGTAATGATGCAGAGGTTGACTAGTTTCTTCGGCAAATGGTGGGTGATGTGGGAATCAACGATTAAATTGGGATGTTGTGTTAGTTTTTCTTGAATCAGTTTTTCTAATTTTTTTAAATCGATGTTATAACATTGCTTTTTTTTGCTGTAGCCAGAAGAGATCTTCTTGTAATAACGGTGGATATCGAGATGATGGAATTTTAATTTCGGAGCGAGAAATTTAGCTAAGGTTGATTTGCCAGTACCGGGAGTACCACTGATAATTAAGGTCGTCATTTAGAAAAAGGTAACTTGATCTTTTTTGATTTTCTCGCTTTAATGTGTTTGCGGTGTCGATAAGTGACTTTAGTTAAGAAATGTTTGCTGGCGACTTTGTCAATTGCTAAGATAACGACAAAAATAATTACTGCATATCCGATTAACAAGAATAAATCACCAAGTATCGCGGAAAAAGAGGAATTGAAAATAAAAATTTCTCGGAGTAGTTTTTCACTAAGAACAAAAGGGTTAAATTGAGTAACTTGTCTGATGGCGGTGGGCATGCTTTCTAGAGGGAGGATAGTTCCAGAGACAAAAAGGAATAAAGCACCCATTGAAATGGAAGCTAAGGTGCCAGTATCTTCCGAAGTGAAAAGATAACCAATGGCCATACCAATCAAAGTGAAAACAGATGAAGAAACTAAGAGGATTAAAACAGTTAACGGCAATTGAGCCACAATGTCTTTGAGGAAAATTAGTGAGAAACCTAAGATAATAGTAATTTGAATTAAAATGATGAAACTATTAGTTAGATAGGTAGAAAAGACAAAAGTCATCTTTCTGACTGGGATGACAAAGTTACGGAAATAGGCTTGATTGTGTTTTTCCATCATTACCAAAGTAGTTCCCAAGAGAAGAGCAATGAACATGATAGCTAAAACTATTAAACTAGGGAACACGTAATTAAGATGTGAACGTTCGGCAGATATTTTTTCTACTTTGATTGAGAGAGGACTAGCAATAATATTGGGGTCTGTAACTTTTTGTTCAGAAAGACTTTGTTTGATCTCCGAAAGCATAGTGTTAACAGAATCTAAGGAAGCAATACCGTCATTTAAGGAAGTAGCGAGAGAAGATAATTGGGTTCCAGTATCAGATATCTTAGCAGCGGCAGCAACTAATTTGGTTTTAGTTACCTCAATATCATTTTTTAAGGTGGAGAGTAGAGCTGAAATTTCTCCTAAAGAGTTAGTGTCATTGCCACTGACCTTTTCCAGGAGTTGATCAATTTCATCATTGATTTCTGCCTTTTCGGAACTATTAAGTTCGGAAGAATCAACTAAAGACTTAACGTTGTCTAATTGATCTTCAATATCGCTGGTGAGGGCACCTAAATCTGCTGCACTATAATTAGTGGTGGGAACAGTTAAGTCTAAGGCAGATAAGCCGGTTTGAATGGCGGAAGATTGAGAAGCAGCTTGTTGGTTGTTAGATTTGGCTTGTTCAATTTGTCCAGATTTTTCTTCAATTTTAGATCGAGTTTCTGATAATTTGGTAAGAAGTCCGGAAGCCAGTTCTTGAGAAAGTGCTTGAGATTTGAGATTAAATTTTTTATTTATGACGTCAGTAATTAAATAAACTAGATTGAGTTTGCTTTGATCAACATGGAAGATGACTTCTTTTTGAGAATTATCTTGGATTTGGAAATCGGGAGGAAGGATTAAACAAGTATGGGTAAAACCAAGTTTGATATCTTCAATACAATCTTCAGAATTATCGTATTTGATTATTTTATAATCTTCTTCTTGTAACGAACTCATAAAAGAATTTATTTCTCCGGTAAATTCTGGACTGTAAATACCAATATTCAACCCGATTTGAGTGCTGTTGTAGGAAAAACCGAGTAGTAAAATGAGCATTAAGGGAGCTAGAATAACAATAATGGCCGAGCTTTTAGACCGGATTAATAATCTGAGGTTTTTCTTGATGAGGAAATAGGTGTTTTTCATTTTAATACATGGTTTCTTTTTCTTGAACGATGGATTCAAAAATATCTTGCAAGGAAGGTTTTTTGATGTCAAGATCTTCTAAAGTAATTTTCTCTCTTCGGATTAGATCTACTAACTGGTAAAGAGTTTCTTGAATTTCTGGTGAATAAAGAACTAAGGAATCTCCTTTGTCAATAATTCTACGAACCGGTAATCTTTTGACGTGTTCAATCATAGCTTGGTGATGTTTTCCGGCCCTAAGATGAATGGCGCCATCTTTTTGTAGATAAGGTTTTTTGACTTCTTCCACGGTTCCCCAAGTAGAGATTTTCCCTTTGTGAATCAAAGCCACTTTATTGCAGATGTGTTCAATATCGTTTAAGTGATGAGAAGCGATAATTACGGTGATGCCTTGTTTATTGGCTTGTTTAATAATATAGAGGATTTCTTTTTGCAGTACGGGGTCTAGATCTGCTGTGGGTTCGTCTAGAAGAAGAATTTTTGGTTTGTGAATCAATGAGCAAGAAAGGTCCAGTCGTTTTTGCATCCCTACGGAAAGATGTTCAGCTAATTTGTTTTTATGGTCCAAGAGTTCGGTAAATTCTAAAAGATTTTCTCGATTCTTTTTCAATACGGAGGTTTTAATCCCATACATTTTACCAAAGTGGAATAAATTTTCTTTGATGGTTAATTTAGGATAAAAAGAAGATATTTGAGCCGCAAAACCAAATTTCTTTTTGATTTCTTGAATGTGTTTGTGAACTTCTCGGGGTTTTTTGTTTTGATCCAGTTGATAAAGAACTTTTCCTTCGTCAGGTTCATAGAAACCAATAATCATATTAAGCAAAGTGGACTTTCCGCTGCCGGATTGACCAATGATACCAAAAATGTCTCCTTCCTCGATATTGAAGTTAACTCTATCTAAAACTGTCTTACCATCAAATACCTTGGTGACCTCTTTTAGTTGTACAACTTCCACGATAAAGAGTAAGATTGGGGTTTTTATAAATTTAACGTGTTAATGGGGATGTAGAGAATAAATATTTATATAGTATTTCTGAGTTGGATAAAACTGATGGGAAAAATTTTAACAAGTATGGTACTAGCGGGGTTTACTGCTCTAGGTTTGGGTGGGTGTAAAGAAGAAACATATGCGCCAGCTCCACAGTGCGAAAGTAATGAACGGTATCAAATTCAAATTGAAGATCCGCAGTATTCAATTAAAATTAGATTGGAAGGCAATCTAGCAAGGAGATATCAAAAAAATCCCCAAAGAGTAGAGTACATTATCAGAAATAATGTTCTGATGATGATTGGTGATGTTCAAGTTGGTGAATCGTTGGATGCTCTTTTTGATATGATGAATAGAGAATTAGCTAAGAAGAAGATAAAAATCCTTGAAATGCGCTCCGCTATACAAAATCCTCCAAAGCAAATAGAACTCTAGGAGCGATTAAATCAATAATCTTTATATAGTATTTCTGATTTGGGTTAAAATTGATGGGAAAACTTTTAGAATTTTATGATAAACAGCACAAGAAGCTATTATTAATTCCATTTATTATTATAATCTTAGCTATCGGCGTGATTGGTTTTACTTACATTAATACGGGGGAGTTTGTTAATAAAGGAGTTAGTTTGAAAGGAGGTTCTACCGTTACTATAGATAAAGTAGTAGATATCGTGGAATTAGAGAGTTTTTTGAAAGAAAAATTTCCCTTAGCAGATATTACTGTGAGAAATTTAATGGCGGCCGGAAGAGCAGTGGGGATAGCCATAGATTCTGATGCTCAAGACAATCAAGAAGTTAAGATTTTAACTGACGTGTTAGAAGATAAATTAAATTTGAAAAAAGAAGATTATGGTGTAGAAATGATGGGGAGTTCTTTAGGGAAGAGTTTCTTTAGACAAATCATATACGCTTTAGTGATAGCTTTTGTTTTGATGGGATTAGTGATTTTTATCTATTTTAAAACGTTAGCACCTTCGTTAGCAGTAATGTTGGCGGCGGCTTCTGATATCGTAGTTACTTTAGCCATTTTTAATTTAACTGGCATGAAATTAGGAACGGCGGGAATTGCGGCATTTTTAATGTTGATCGGTTATTCAGTAGATACAGACGTTTTATTGAGTACTCGAGTTCTGAAAAGAAAAGAAGGCACGGTGATGGAAAGAGTAATTGGAGCCATGAAAACTGGATTGACCATGAGCGTCACTACCTTAACTGCAATAACTGTGGCCTTAATTTTTGTTAGAAGCGAAGTGATTAAACAAATTATGATTATCTTATTGATTGGGTTACTAGTAGATCTAATTATGACTTGGTTACAGAACGTTTCAATTTTAAGAATTTATTTGGAGAGGAAAGGAAGAAGATGAATCTTAAAAAAATACTAACTAATTGGAGAGTTGTGATATTAATAGTTCTAGTTCTCTTTGCTTTGATAGCGATAAAACCTAGTCCAGGGATAGAAGGAGTGAGCATTAGAAGTGTAACTGCCAATTCTACTGCTTTCAATGCCGGAATAGAAAATCCTAATCCCAAATTAACTCCTCTGGCTAAGGAACGAATTGTTTTTATTGATGGAGAAGAGATATTGGATGTAGGAGATTATCATTCTGTGGTGGCTGGATTAATAGAAGGAAGTACTACCCGCATAGAAACAGATAAAGGAGTTTATAGTTTAATTGTCAGGGAAGATGTCGAGGGAATGGTGGATTTGGGTTTAGATGTTTATAATTCTCCGAGTTCTAATTTACGGAAAGGTTTAGATTTAGAAGGCGGAACCAGAGTTTTATTGGAGCC
Source organism: Candidatus Woesearchaeota archaeon (assembly GCA_018221085.1). Lineage (GTDB taxonomy): Archaea > Nanobdellota > Nanobdellia > Woesearchaeales > GW2011-AR9 > JAAOXZ01. Next base: position 4,194 of record JAAOXZ010000039.1, on the reverse strand, counting down.
AGAAGAACAAGTTTCTGACGACGATATGGATATTATTTTAGCTAATTTGAAAGAGAGATTAAATGTTTACGGTTTAGGTGATGTAATAGTACGAACTGCCACCGACCTAGCTGGAGTGGATTATATTTTAATTGAGATGGCCGGAGTAACTGAGGAAGAAGTTAAAGAGCTAATTGCTAAGCAAGGAAAGTTTGAAGCTAAGATTAGTGATGAAACGGTTTTTTTAGGGGGAAAAGAAGATATCACTTATGTTTGCCGTAGTGCTGATTGTTCTGGAATTGATCCACAAAGAGGATGCAGTCAAACCGGAAGTGGTTGGGCTTGTGGATTTTCCTTTAGTATTACTTTAAGTCCAGAAGCGGCAGAAAGACAAGCATCGTTAACCGAGAACTTAGCGGTATTAAACGAAGAAGGTGGTTCTTACTTAAATGAAAGTTTGATTCTGTATTTGGACGATATAGAAGTAGATAGTTTGAGGATTGGATCCGAATTGAAAGGTAGGGCGACAACGAATATTCAAATTTCAGGAAGTGGTTCGGGTAGAACTCAAGAAGAAGCAGCGTTAATGTCTTTGCAGGACATGAAAAGATTGCAAACTATCATTATCACCGGAAGTTTGCCGGTAAAATTGAATATTGTAAAAATGGATACTATTTCTGCTACTTTGGGGAAAGAATTTTTAGATAATGCGGTGTTGATTGGAATTTTAGCTGCTCTATCAGTAGTTAGTGTGGTGTTGATTAGGTATCGAAAAGTAAAAGTAGTTCTGCCGATGGTTTTGACTTTGGCCTCAGAAGTAGTATTGGTGTTGGGTTTTGCTGCACTGGTCGGTTGGAATTTGGATTTAGCTTCCATTGCCGGAATTATTATTATGGTCGGTACGGGAGTAGATCATTTAATTATTATTACAGATGAAACTCTGAAAGAAAAATTTGTTTATGATTGGAAAGAGAAAATTAAACGGGCCATGTTTATTGTGATGGCAGCTTATTTTACTACTTGTGCTGGTATGATTCCTTTGTGGTTTGCTGGAGCAGGATTATTGAAAGGTTTTGCCTTTACGACGATTGTAGGTATTTCGTTTGGGGTATTGATAGCTAGACCAGCTTATGCGGCAATGATTGAGATTTTATTGAGGTAGTATGGCAGAAGAATACGATTTGTGGGCAGTGAGATATGATGTAGCTTCGGAAGTAAGCTGTGATACGTTTAATAATGGAATTCTTTACGTAGTGGCTAGGAATAAATACGAAGCTTTAGGTAAAGCATTAACAGTGCCGGGGATGGAAGATACTTTGCCGGATCCAGCTTCGTTTGAAATCAAAAGAGTAGAGCTATTACATCCGGAAGACAGTAATTTTAAGATAGAATTATCAGACCTAGTAGATTGGTAATTAGACTTCTTGGAATTGGTGTTTGCCTTTAATTCTGGCGATAAGGTAAGGAGTAATTAGAGCGATAGCAAAGACTAAACCTAGTAGCCAGGGATTGTGGGGAGAGTTATAGAGGTGTAAATCAGTAATGAATTTGTTAGAAACTAACACCATAATAATAATGTTGATGAAAGCTAGAAGAGGGATAGTAATCCCAGCTAAAAGATGATGTTTTCTTTCTAAAATTTTAATGTCGGTAATTAGTAAATCATAAAGGAACCCAATGATTAATGCCAAAATAGCAACAGTAGAATAGAGAATCCAGCTAGCTAAAACAATAAGAAATGGAATGAGAACTAAAGAAATTAAAAGATTAGCAAAGATGATGACTACTAAAGCAGACCAAAAAGTTATTTTAGAGAAAAAAAGATCATGGAGTTCAACTTTGTCTAGAATATTTTCTGCGTTCTTAATTTCTGCTTCTTCCCAGCCTTTTTTCAAAAGCTCCTCTTTTTTTTTAGGGTGCATTTTATCTACTTGATTTTTTCATTAATTAAATATTCAGCCAATTTTAAATATTGTTTGGATGATTTTGATTTAGGATATAGATAATGAGAAGGGGCATGTTTGTGCAGAGCTTTCTTGATCTTTTTATCAAGTGGAATGTTAGCTAGTAAAGGAATGTTAAGAGTTTGTTCCGCTTCTTCGGGGGTGAGTTCGTGTTTTCCTTTATTGGTCATGTTGAGAATGAAACCGGGAAGAGGATTACTATTTTCTTGAGCAAGTTCCATCGATTTAAGAGCGTCAACTAGAGAACTGAGGTGAGGATTAGCAATAATCAGTGCTTCGTCAGTATTTTTGAGGATTTGAACTAATTCGTAGCCCAAACCGGCAGGGCAATCGACCAATACAAAATCGGCAAAGCCCTTGAGGTGTTCAAAAATCTCAGTAATCTTGTCGGGTTGTGCTTTTTTGAAATCTTGATAAGAGATAGATGCGGGGACAAAATTTAAACCGGAATGATGAAGATGAATAGTTTCTTGAAGAGATTTTTTCTTTTTAAGGAACTCGTTTAAGGTAGCGGAAGGAGAAGTGATTCCTAAATGAGAAGCTAGATTGGGAGTAGCAAAATTAGCGTCCAGAACAATGGTTTTTTTACCTAGTTTAGTTAAGGCGTGAGCTAAATTTATTGAAGTAGTGGTTTTCCCAGTACCGCCCTTTCCGGAGATTAAGGCAATAAATCTAGTCATAGTCTTCATCCCCTTCTTGAGGTTCCCCTTTAATCATTCTTTTGGCGTAAATAAAGAAATCATTAATAATTATTTCATAAGTTCCCAAATTGTCAATATCTAGTTCAGCAGATTTATTGCCAAGATCTGAGATTAAGGTAACATGTCTTCTGAATTCTTCTCTCCGAGAGTGTTTAGCAAGTAAGGCTTCTCTTAAGAAAGCGTAAAAAGTAATATACTTGCCTAATCTTTCATCTTCAGGATAAGTTTCAGTTACTAAGACACTTTTTAAAGATGGGCTTTTGGGAATAGTGGTAATAAGTTCTTTTTCTTTAGCATCGTCTAAGATAGCATCAATGATAATATCAAAAATACCAATTAATCGCTTTAAGGTGCTTTTAATAACGTCAACAGTACGAGTATATTTTAAAGTAACATAAATAGTATGTTCTAACCGTTTTAGTTCTTCTCTGGCTTCAAATAAATATTCGTCATCCATTTTAGTCTTGTTTGAAAATAATCTTGTTTCTAGAGGTAATTTTGTTCATCAGGTTAAGGAATTCTCTGGTAGTTTTTAAATAATCCTTAAGTTGATTGGCAGTAATAGCTTTGACTTTATAATTTTTTGTACAAATTATGAAGCGATCTTTTTTTCTAAACTCGATGGGGCTTTGTTTGTGTAGTTGGAGGGTTTCTTTTAATTCTAACATTAGCTTGAAGAATTCTTGGTCAATTTGGTAACGAGAACGTTTTCTGTGTAAGGTTTGAATTTTATCGGCAAAAGTATCGTTAAAAGAAGGAACTAATTTGAAAATTCTTTCGTGAGTGAGAATGGAAGTCATGGCTTGTGTTAGTGCGAGGAAAAGATTTTCCGTAACTCCTACCAGAAGTTTAGTGTCTTGGAGTAAAGGATAAGTTACTGTGAGCATATGATCGGCGATACGGTAGTTTTTTAGAGCCTCTTCTCTCAAAAGTTGAAATTTTTCCATGGATAAATACTTAATAATCTTAAATTATAAAAGAATTTCGGGGTTTTAATCTTCTTTCAACTTGAGAATGGTTTCAGCTAAATCTCCCTCGTTTTCTTCTAGGGCAGCTTTAACTTCTTCTGCAGAACGGCCAGTTTGTTCCATGACTGTTTTAACATCATCTTCATTGATTTCTGGAGCTGAAGAACGTTCTTGTTCGTGAACTTCACCAACTATTTGAAAGGTTTCTTGCCCCATCATATTAACTTTAGAAACTTGAGGATTAGTGATAATAATGTCTTTTTCTTCTCCTTTGATAATAACTTCAGTTGCGGGAATTTCTACCTGTTGGATGCCCATTTTCTTCATCATTTGCCCCATTTTACGGGGATTCATTCCGGGAAACATTTTATTATATAAACCAACGATCTCCAAAGTAGTGTAAAAGAATGACGATTAGCATGATAACAATACACATAACGATTACGGCATTAGGTGAGAATTCTATCTTTGATTTGTATTCATCAAAGTACCTAGTAAGTCCTCCTTGTCCAGAAGGCATTCTAATTTTGTTGTCACGTGCCATTTTGATATTATTTTGTTCAGTGTTTTAAATAGTTTTTG
>JAAOXZ010000038.1 GCA_018221085.1 Candidatus Woesearchaeota archaeon | reverse complement strand
TTAGCTTATGGTTTAGACAAACAAGAAAAAGAACACACCATTTTAGTTTTTGACTTTGGGGGCGGAACTTTTGACGTTTCCATTTTAGAACTAGGTGGGGGTATTTTCGAAGTTAAATCCACTAACGGAGATAATATGTTGGGCGGAGACGATGTTGATGGAGTGATTATGGAGTTTTTAATGGACCGTTTCAAGAAATCCACTGGAATCAATCTAAACAATGACGCTACTGCTATGCAGCGGTTGAAGGAAGCGGCAGAGAAAGCCAAGATTGAACTTTCTACCAAAACCAAAGTAGAAATCAGCATTCCCTTCGTTACTGCAGATCAGAATGGACCTAAACACATTAAAGAAGATTTAACTCGGGCCCAATTTGAAGAATTGCTGGGAGATATTCTAAAACGATTAGAAGTGCCGACTAAAAACGCCTTGCAAGATTCCGGATTGGATGTTAGTAAGATTGACAAAGTGATTTTTGTTGGTGGTTCTACCAGAATTCCTGCCGTTCAGGAAATGGTTAAGAGAATCACCGGTAAAGATGGAGACAAATCAGTTAACCCTGACGAAGCAGTAGCTTTAGGAGCTTCCTTACAAGCTGGAGTAATTGCTGGAGACGTTAAAGATGTCTTGTTATTGGACGTAACTCCGTTGTCATTGGGTATTGAAACATTGGGAAGTGTTTTTACTCAATTAATTGAAAGGAACACCACTATCCCAACTAAAAAATCACAGATCTTCTCTACTGCCGCAGATAATCAACCCGCAGTAACAATTAGAGTTGCCCAAGGAGAAAGACCTATGTTCCCAGACAATAAATTGATGGGGCAATTTGATTTAGTGGGATTACCACCCGCTCCCAGAGGAGTGCCTCAAATCGAAGTTACTTTCGACATCGACGCTAATGGGATTGTTCATGTTAGTGCTAAAGATTTAGGAACTAGCAAAGAACAAAGCATCAAAATTACTGGTTCCGGTAACTTGAACAAAGATGAAATTGATAAGATGAAAGGAGAAGCCAAAAAGTATGAAGCTGAAGATGCCAAGAAAAAAGCCAAAGTGGAATCTGAAAATAATGCTGATGCGGTGGTCTTTCAAACTAAGAAAGTCTTAGAAGAATTCAAAGACAAAATTGATGACGGAACTAAAAAGAAAATCGATGCACAAGTTAAAGAACTGGAAGAAATTCGGAAGAAAGGAGAACCCGAAGAAATTAACCAGAAAATTGAAGAGCTGAATAAAGTTGTACAGGAAATTGGTGCTAAAATGTATCAAGAATCTGCAGCTCAACAAGCCGCGCAACAACAAAAAGCCGGAGAAGCCGAAGTCAAAGAAGGAGACAAAGGTAAAAACGGCGAAAAAGTTGTGGATGCAGAATTCAAAGAGAAGAAAGAGGAAAAGAAATAAGGAGATTTTAATCTTCTTTTTTATTTTTTGAGAAATGGCCGACAAGGATTACTACCAAACTTTAGGAGTGAGTAAAGAAGCTACTAAAGATGAGATTAAGAAAGCTTTCAAGAAGTTAGCACTGAAGTATCATCCTGATCGGGCCCCCGGAGATAAGAAAGACGAATATGAAGAAAAGTTTAAAGAAATTAACGAAGCAGTTTCCGTTTTAGCCGACGATAAGAAAAGACAACAGTATGACCAATTTGGCAGTTCCGCTTTTAGTGGTGGTGCTGGTGCCAGTGGTTTCCAAGGCTTTGATTTTTCTGATGTTATGTCTCAATTCCGTTCTGGCACCTTCGGCGGTTTTGATGACGTCTTTGATCAATTATTTGGTGGAGGACGCAGAAGAAGTTCTCGAGCTAGAAGGGGAAGTGATTTAATTTATGAAACTGAAATTACGTTAGAAGATGCTGCTCAAGGAACAGTTAAGGAAATTGATTTAAATAACTTAGCACATTGTTCTGCCTGTCAAGGTAAGGGAGCGCATAAATTTGAATCCTGTCATCATTGTCAAGGTTCTGGTTATCTAAAAAGAACTCAAAGAACACCTTTTGGTTTATTCCAACAAACCAGTCCCTGTCCCTATTGTCATGGAAAAGGAGAATTGCCTCAAGATTCTTGTTCTGATTGTGGCGGCGAAGGATTAATTCGAAAGAAAAAGAAACTGGAAGTCAATATTCCTGCTGGCATTGGTAATCGGATGCGTTTGAGAGTGGCTGGAGAAGGAGAAATTGGCGATAATGGTGGACCTTCCGGAGATCTTTACGTGATGGTCTATGTGAAAGAACATAAATTCTTTGAAAGAGTAGATAATGATTTACATATTGAAGTTCCCATTTCGTTTACTCAAGCAACATTGGGAGATGAAATTGAAGTGCCAACTATTGATGGCGAAGCTAAATTGAAAATTCCAGCAGGAACTGCTTCCGAAACTATTTTTCGAATGAAAGGCAAAGGCTTGCCTTATTTGAACCATTCTGGATCTGGAGACCAAATGGTTAAAGTAAGAATTGAAGTGCCTAAAAAAGTGAGTAAGAAACAAAAAGAACTGATTAAACAATTAAAAGAAAACAAACCCAGTAAAGGCTTTTTTAAGAAGTTTTTTGGTTAGTTGATTAACTTTAACTAAGATAGCATTCTCATTCTTCGTAAAGTTTATAAATATTTACGCCTTTTAATTTTTTAATGACAGATGAGAATATGGGTCCTGTTATCGGGATTGATGAAATAACGGGGCTTCTTGAAGGTTATGTTCGTCCTTATGTTGAAATAGGACTTTTAAAGATGGGTATGGGGTTTGGGGAAGAAAAGCAATACGAGATTAGAGCTAAGGCTTACCATTCACATGAAACGGCAGATAGTATAGCGACAGGTTGGGTAGAATATCTTAGTATGGCTTTAGAAAAGAAAAGCGAGATTACTTTAAATGATTCTCTACTCCCCCAAAATACTACTTTAGTAGATTCTGAATCTCGGGAAGCATTTGATGAAACCATAGATCAACTTATAATCAGAAAAGAAGATGTTCCTCCGATTATGGGGTTGCTTAGACAAATACTCTTTGAAAGCCGTAATCGCGTTAATTTGCTTTTGGGAATTTACATAGAGAAACAGTCGGAAGGATATATTGCTCGGCAGTCTCAACAATAAAAATAAATCTTTCACACCGCCAGTTTTATTATTTTTTGTTATCAATCTTATGATTCCCGGAATTTTTCTTAACTTTTACTGGATAAACTTTATTTTTAGAGGAAAATCCACCCATAGACTTATAAAAAACCTCTCTTTTAATATACATAATGGCGTATCTAAAATTTAAACATAAATGTAAAATCTGCCACTCGGATTGGGTCGTAGTTAAAGGAAGAGAATTTCCCATTTGTGTCAAATGCCATATGAAACAAATTTTTTCTGAAGAAATTACAGATAAAAAGTACAAATTTCTTAATATTCCTAGAGAGACATACGAACAATCACGTTTCTTAAGAAGTATTAGACAATCTTTTTTGATGTACAAAGAATTGAGTAAGAAACAAATTGCCGCTTTTAAGAAAACCGTGAAAGACATAAAAGCAGGGAAAGATATTTAAATAAACTCACAAAATAAGTTCTAAACCGTTAAAACTACCTTGAGTAGGAGGTTCATATGAATAAAGAAGACATACAAAAAGCGATTGGACAATTGAAGGCCGGGAAGAAACGTAATTTCTCTCAATCTTATGATTTAATTATTAATCTAAAAGGTATTAATGTCAAGTCTAATCCAGTAGATTTCTTTGTCGATATTCCTCATTCTAAAGCTAAGAAACCAAAAATTGGAGCTTTTGTCGGTTCAGAATTAACCGAACAAGCCAATAAATTTTGTGATTTAACCATCACCGAATCTGATTTTCCTAAATATGATGCCCCAGCCTTGAAGAAATTGGCTGGAGAATATGATTTTTTTATTGCCCAAGCAAATCTGATGCCAAAAGTGGCGCAAGTTTTTGGTAAGTTTTTAGGCCTGAAAGGTAAAATGCCTAACCCCAAACAAGGTTGTGTAGTGCCTCCTAACGCTAATTTAGAACCTTTGATTAAAAAACTTCAATCCACAGTTAGATTATCAGCTAAAAAAGGGACTAACTTACAATGTTTAGTGGGTAAAGAAGATCAACCCGATGAACAAGTTATAGAAAACATTTTGTTAGTCTACAATTCGACTTTAAAAAAAATTCCTCAAGAAAGAAACAATATTAAAAATATTCAATTAAAATTAACTATGAGCAAACCCCTGAAATTATAAAATGGTCTCAGAAAAAAAGAAAGCATTGGTACAAAAATTAACTCAGTTAATTCAAGATCATCCAGTGGTAGCGATAGTTAATATGGAAAATCTACCTACTCGACAGCTGCAAAATATGCGAACTCAGCTTTTGAAAAAAGACATTAAAATCACTATGTCTAGGAAGAAATTACTTCAACTAGCTTTAAAAAACTCCGGAAAGAAAAATATAGAACTCTTAATTGAAAAGATGAAAGGAATGCCAGCTTTACTTTTGGCTAAAGAAAACCCCTTCACTCTTTTTTCTATTTTACAGAAGAATAAATCTTCTGCCCCAGCTAAAGCTGGTCAAACAGCACCCAAAGATATTGTAGTCCCTGCTGGACCAACTAGTTTTGCTCCTGGACCAATCATTTCCGAATTAGCTAATGTTGGTATTAAAACTAAAGTAGAAGATGGAAAGTTAAAAATGATTGAAGATTCTGTGGTCGCAAAAGAAGATGACGTAATTTCTGCAGAATTAGCTGGAATTTTAAAACGGTTAGATATTCATCCCATGGAAATTGGTTTAAACTTGGTAGCTGCATGGGAAAATGAAACTGTTTTCGATGCTAAGCAATTATTCATTGATGAAGCAGAATACATTGACAATATAACTTTGGCTTTCCAAGAAGCTTTCAACCTATCGATGGAAACTGCGTTCCCTACTAAAGATAACATCGAATTACTCTTACAAAAAGCCTTCCAAGAATCTAAAACTCTGTCTTTAGAACAAGACATTTTAACAGATTTAACCACTGAAGAAATTTTAGCTAAGAGCGAACAACAAGCTTTAGCTGTGAAAGCAGAAGCTGGTGTGGAAACTAGTACCGAACCTAAGAAGGTTGAGGAAAAGAAGGAAGCTCCTGTAGAAGAACCTAAGGAAGAAGAGAAAAAGGAAGAGCCAAAGGAAGAAAAACCCGAAACTCCTACTCCTACTGAAGAAGAGAAACCTAAAGAAGAACCTAAGGAAGAATCTCCCGAAGAAGAACCAGCTAAAGAAGAAGAAAAACCAGCTGAAGAAACCAAGGAAGAGGAAACTCCTACTGAAGAAGAGAAACCTGAAGAGCCTGCCGAAGAAGAGCCAAAGGAAGAAAAACCAGAAGAAGAAACTCCTGCTCCTACTGAAGACAAACCGGAAGAACCGGTTGAAGAAGAAAAGAAAGAAGAAGAGCAACCAGAAGAAGAAACTCCTGCAGAAGAACCTAAGGAAGAACCTAAAGAAGAACCAAAGGAAGAAGAAGCTCCCGTAGAAGAAAAGAAAGAAGAACCAGAAACTCCCACTCCTACTGAAGAAGAGAAACCAGTTGAAGAAGAACCAAAGGAAGAACCTAAGGAAGAAAAGAAGGAAGAGAAACCTGAAGCTAAAGAAGACATCCCTTCCGCTACTGATTTGATTAAAGCAACTAAAGAAAAATTTGCTGAATTACCTGAAGAAAAAGTAGAAGAAGTTGTCGAAGAGAAAACATCTGCTGAAGAAATGATTCAAGCTACTAAAGAAGCTTTTGATCCGGCTTTAGCTAAAGAACCGCAACCTTCCGCTGAAGATTTAGTAGCAGAAGAAAAGAAGACAGCAGAGAAAGAAAAGCCGAAAGAAAAAGACAAAGAAGTAGAAGACGCAGAGAAATTATTTGAAAAATTAAAAAAACAAGGCACCTTAAGAACCGAAGAATAATTATATTCAAAACAATTCAATGGAGGATAACAAAATGGAATACATATATGCTGCAATGTTGCTTCACAAAGCGGGTAAAGAAATCAATGAGGATAGCGTCAAGAAAGTTCTAGCTGGAGCTGGCGTAGAAGTTGATGAAGCTAGAGTTAAGGCTTTAGTTGCTGCTTTACAAGGCGTAAACATTGAAGAAGCCGTTAAAAAAGCTGCTACTGCTCCTGTTGCTGCTGCACCAGCTGCTGAAGCTCCTGCTGGAGAAGCTAAAGGAGAAGAGAAAAAAGAAGAGAAGAATAAAGAAGACGATAAGAAAGCTGAAGAATCTGCTGCTGCAGGACTTGGCGCTCTATTCGGTTAAAACTTTTTTATCTTTTTTTTGTCTTTTTTTTATTTTTAGACACCACTACTACCGACACACAAATGAAAGAAATAAATGAGTTACGAAAAGAATTTAATCAACTGAAGAAGATTATTTCTAAATCAAAATCTAAACTTAATCAGTTAGCCATAGAAAAAAGAGATGTTTCTCAAGAATCCAAAGGATTAAGAAATAAAACTAACACTAACACTAATAAGATTAAACAACTAAAAAAAGAACGAGATGGTTTAACTAAGCAAGTTAAGGAATTTAAAAAAGAACGGGACACTTTAAATAAAAATGTCCAAGAAAAATTTTCTCAGAGGAAAGAAGTAGATCAGAAAAGAAAAGAACTTCTTAAAAAATCAGATTTGAAAGAAAATCCCCACGAGTTAAAAAAACAAATTGAAAGAATGGAACTAAAAATAGAAACAGAACCGATGTCTTTCGATAAAGAAAAACAAATCACTAAAACTATTAAGGACTTGAAGAAAAAACATCAAGAAGTAGAAAAATTAAGTGGAGTTTGGAAAGAAGTCAATCAAGCGTCCAAATCACTAACTCAAACTAAAAGAAAAGCTGAAGAGACTCACCAAGAAGTTCAAAAATTAGCTCAAGAATCACAAAAGAAACACGAAGAAATTAATGTTATTTTCAAAGAGACTAAACAATTAAAAGAAAAAATGCAACCTTCTGCGGAACAATTATTACTAAAAACCGTGGCATACGAAAATGTGAAAAGAGAACTAGAAAATAATTTGAAAAGATTCTATGAATTAAGTAAACAGTTCAAAGAAAAAGAACACAAGAGTTTCCGAACTTTGGTTAAGGAAAGAACTGCTGAAGTCAAAGAAAAAATTAGAACCGGCAAAAAACTAAGCACCGAAGATATCCTAGCATTTCAAGCTGGGAAAGATTAATTCTTTTTGATAAAACATTGCTCTGCATTTATCATCCTTAAACTTTATATACTCCTTTAGAAAAAAGTATTCTAAACAAAAACAGGAGGTAATAGAAAAATGAGGAAAAATTATTTTTTTACGTCAGAATGTGTTACAGAAGGCCATCCCGACAAAGTTTGTGACCAAATATCGGATGCTATTTTAGATGCTATCTACACGGATGATCCGCAAGCCAGAGTGGCAGTGGAATGTCTAACTAAAACCGGTTTTGTAGTGGTGGCGGGAGAAGTAACCACTAAAACTTATGTTGATGTGCAAAAAGTAGTGCGAGAAACACTAATCGAAATTGGTTATAGCCGACCAGAATATGGTTTTGATGGTTCTACTTGTGGAGTTTTAGTAGCTCTTTCTGAACAATCTCCAGATATCTCTCAAGGAGTAAGCGAAGGAGAAGGTTTATTTGAAGAACAAGGAGCCGGAGATCAAGGATTAATGTTTGGTTACGCTTGTAACGAAACTCCAGAATTTATGCCCTTGCCAATTGTTTTAGCTCATAAATTAACTAAAAAATTAGCCGAGATTAGAAAGAGGGGAGACTTAGATTATTTACGTCCAGATGGAAAATCTCAAGCCACCGTGGAATACGAAAACGGCAAACCCAAAAGAGTTGACGCTGTAGTTATTTCTACTCAACATTCTCCGGATGTAGATTTAGAAACTATTCGCAAAGACATGATTGAAAAAGTGATTAAACCCGTTTGTGCAGAATGGATTGATGAAGATACCAAATACTTTGTTAATCCCACTGGTAAATTTGTCATGGGTGGGCCCGTGGCCGACGCAGGAGTTACCGGTCGGAAAATCATTGTTGATACTTATGGCGGTCATGGAAGTCACGGCGGAGGAGCCTTTAGTGGAAAAGATCCGAGCAAAGTTGACCGTTCGGGAGCCTATTATGCTAGATATGTGGCTAAAAATATTGTCGCCGCCGGCCTAGCAGATAAATGCGAAATTCAAGTAGCTTATGCTATTGGAGTAGCTAAGCCCGTCAATATCTTGGTTGATACCTCTGAAACGAATAAAATTCCTGAAGAACAAATAGTGGAATTGGTAAAAAAGCATTTTGATTTCCGACCCCAGGCTATGATTAAACAACTGGATTTACGCAGACCGATCTACAGAAAAACTGCCGCTTACGGACATTTTGGCAGAAACGATCCTGATTTCACTTGGGAGAAAATGGATAAAGTGGACATTCTGAGAAGCGAAGCGGGGCTAGTTCAAAACGAACCCTTAGTATCAGAAACAACTACCAATCCAGAAACTCAAACAGTTTAAGGAGTTTTTGTTTTTTTCTTTATTTTTTAATTTTTATCTAATTCTCTCAGCCACATCAATCCGACTTTAATCATTAATCTGTTAAATTTATCTGAAAGACGATACACTTTTCGATATAAATCATATTCAATTAAGCCCATTCCTCGCATCGGAGTGAGAATTCGATCATAAAATTGTCTTTTATTATAAGTGATTTTAATTTCCTTAGCTAGCGGTCCTTTTTCTTTTTCCTTAACTACGATTCCTTCTTCATGTAATCTCATAGCAAAGACACCCATTCCAGTTTTAGTAATCTCTCCATCGTTTTTTTTGATATAAGAGAATAATAATCGCCCCACCAAAATTTGTTGTTCGGTAGCAAAGATAATTTTAAAGACATTATCCGGCAAATTAAATTGATCAAATAAGATAACCATTAAAAACAAAAAGATACCTTAATATATAAATATTACTTTTATGTATACTGAACTACGAATAATAATCGTTTAATAT
>JAAOXZ010000037.1 GCA_018221085.1 Candidatus Woesearchaeota archaeon | reverse complement strand
TGGTGATTTGGTGGGCTTCGATTCAGTAGTGGAAGTGCTGGTGGCTTGAGGGCCTTCTCCTCCACCACCAGGAGATTCAACAGTAACATCACTAGATTGCTGCAATTCAACAATGTAATTAATCATCGTGGTCCTCATGTCATCAAAGAAACTGAAATCAGTTGAATCTCCGGATAAGTCCTCCAGCATTTCTCCACTCCGATCTGCATACGCTTCTATGTTTGCAGAAGAGTTAGTGTATCTATATCTAGAAGTATAATCTAGAGTGACACTGGAATACAAGCCATTTAGATAAGTCTGGGCTGCATCAGCATTCGTTCCGGGATTCTCTCGGATAGCTTTCTTTAGTGTCGCAATAATTTTTGAATCTTCTATTCCTTCCCTAAGGGATTCGTATACCAGAGTAACATGATTTGTTGCGTCCCAAGTGGGCAAAATAAATGCATATGAACCATCTGACCTTAATTCTTTATCAGTTGAGATACCGTAACGGTAGTTTTGGACTACATCATCATAAGGGCTGGCAAGTGTCCAAATACAATAAGAATAAGCGCTAACATCGGTGGCGTTAGTAGCAGAAGCATAAATTCCATTCAAAAACCGATTATTAACAATAATTGGCTGAGTTGCAATATAAGTAGTATAATAAGAAAAATTTTCATTGGAATCTTTTGTTTTTTGAATCTCTTCTGCTGTGATATACTGAGTATAATAAACACGATTATCCAGATTGGTGATGGGTGCCAAATCTCCAATATCATCTTCGGCATAAGAATAATTCCAGTAAGAACCATTCCCCCCTACAACCCAGCTTTTGTTCCGCCAGAAAGCATCCATAAAATAGATAGTTAAACTTTCCAGGGAAGATAAATTATTCTCAAACGAAAAAGTTACATTGTTATTTTCATTCACTAAATATTCAGAGATAGTGATATTGAATTTCTGATAATCTTCATCAAGAGTAGTAATATTCCACACTTCCTGATTATTAACAAAAAGTATTTTTTTGGTTTTATAAGTACTATCTTCAGTGATGTTATCCAGAGCAAAATATATTGATTCAATAAAATTATCTGAACTGTTATTGACCTGGACAGAAATATTCATTTCCCTAGTCGGTTCATTTGAAAGATTTACCAGTTCAAGGATTTCACTATCTGATAAACTTCTATTGAAAATTATCACTTCGCTGATTGATCCGTTGAAATACCTTACAGAACTACTATCGCTTCCGAATCGCAATGATCCCGCATTAGTTGCATTAGAATGAGTTACAACGCCAACATCGGACTGTTTAACCCCATCCACATACAAATAACTATTATTTCCTCTTCTAACTCCCACCATATGATGCCAAGTCCCAGTTATAGCTGAATTTGAAGATACATAGGAATCCGTACTGGCATTATCAATTAAGAAATGAATCTTTTCATTACTTGTTATTGCAAACCCGTAATCATTATTAGTTCCGGCGGATAACGTATCTTTAAATAAAACACCATTCCATGCACTTCCATGATTATTGTACCCATTAGAATAAACCCAGAAGGAGATAGCAAACTCGCCAGTATCAAAGTCTAAACTATCATCATCTGCTACATCAATATAATTATTCACGCCATCAAATTGATAGTGATATCCGTCAGAAGAATTGAAGACGGGTCTTATAACGTAACCAGATAAATTCCCATTGTTGCTATTCGTACTGGAATCAATTGCTGTTGTTCCAGAAGTCTCGTTAAAAGTTAGTCTGATAGTTAAATTTTCAGTATCTAAGTTAGGGTCATCTTGATTATTACTTTCATTGTCGTATAAATTAGCTATCTCGGTGGCAGTTAAACTTCGGTTCCAGATTTTAGCTTCATCTATTGAGCCGTTGAAAAAATAATTAATTGGACCACCACCAATATATAAATTACCGCCCGTTAAGTCCATGGTCCCAGTTGCTGGATTACCACCTTTATTAACGCCATCTAAATAAATATCTGTATCCGTCCCATTATATGTCACGACCATAAAATGATATTGTCCATCATTCACATCCGATACTGTAGCGGCAGTATCTCCATCACTTAGTTGGGCATGCCTAAGATAAATAGTTGTATCAGTACTGAGACTTAAATAAAAATTAAGGTTGTCTTTTTGTGCTAACATTTGCATCGAAGAAATACTATCTCTTAGTTTGAACCAACTTGCAAAACTGAACTCGTTGAAAACTTGTAAGCTGGAATCATCACTTACTTCAACATAATCATTACTGCCATCAAATTGTAAAGCGTTGCCGATTTGTCCGGTGCTCCAAGCAGAATAACCGTCAGTGTTTTCTTTAATGTGGTATTCATCTAACTCACCATCATTATTATTTGGTGAAGAATCAGTACTGGAATTATTAAAGTCCCAATGGGCAATTAGATTATTATCAGTAGCTACCCAGGAAGGAGGAACATATGGGCTTGGATTTTCAATGCTGAAACTGAAGTTACATTCGTATCCAGCTAAGGGTTTTTCTGCATTGGGCCAGTAAGTGACCCAGGTCTCCAACCCCACTTCCTTGGCCAACCTGTTTAAATGATTAGCCTCTTTTCTTTTATCCGGATCTGATCCTGGTTCGTCAACAGGAGCCACAGCAATATCGGCACCATACCCACTATAAAAGTCTTTAATTTGTTCCATAAAATCAGTGTATTGGGTATCAAACTGAGAAGTGTTATTGCTTCCAAAATAATCAGTATTACTATAAAATTCAAGCCATAAACTTTGGTAAAGGCCGGGAAGAACAAAAACTCGGGTTTTGTTGGGGAATAAGCCCAATACACTAAATTGTTCGGCTTCAGAAATGTGGTCATAAGAAGAATTAAAATTAACCGTGTAGTTAGCATAATACGATACCTCCAGATAAATGATGGGATTTAAATTATATCTAGAAATTTCTTCTACGCTGCTGGTAATAGAATAAGTACATTTTCTCGTGTATGGGGAACGATACATGTATGGTGTAGCATCTGCGGATTCCAGAGTAATATTAAAAACTTCCATAGTCAGGTTTATTCCGGCATCTGCAATGTTATTGCCTGAAATGTTAACAGTTCCGGCGTAAGTTCCGGCAGTAGTGTTTTCAGGAACATAAATGGTCAACCAAAATTGCTGGCTGGTATTGGTACTGATATTTACGGAAGTGAAATTGGAAAGATACCACGGATTAGTGCCATAATATGGATCAGAGGCATACCTCCATCTTCTATCTAAAGTGACAATTTTATCCACTGTAATATTTTCTACAGGGATATTAGCAGTGCCTTTGGTTAAAGACGTAACAGTCATAGTGATATTATCCAAATCTTCAAAGGCATAGATGGCAAAAGTAACTGGTTCGTAATTCCCCTTAATTTCGACGGCACTCACTTCTGTAGTTATTTCATCGGCAGCAGGTATAGTGTTGGGATAGATTTTCTCTAAATAGTTTCTAGTGTAGATGGTATAATTTTCATTATAATCAGAAGAGTCAATAGTATTGGTCTCAACATGATCACTTCGATTCAAGGTTCTATTCGCTCTTTCTAATTCTCTTTGACTATCAAAATCAGATTCGTTTAAAAATCTAAATTTAATCCATTCTATGGGAATGGGTTCCCAACCGGTTGATTGTACTTGGTAAACAATTTTAAACTGGAAAGTACCGTCCAAACTTCTTAGATTCTGCCAGGGATTGTTTTCAATAAACCACGTTACATTTTTCCATTGGCTGTCATTAAGTCCTCCCAGACCTTTAACATTCAAGTATTGCTGGAGGATATCTGGAAACCCATAATCTAAACGTACACTCAAACGCGGCAGGCAATTAACACGAGTAGCAGTATTAGAGTCGCAATTGTCCTCATCAATCACATCTTTATACCCTATTTCCATAATAGCATCTCGGTAAGGAACATCGCCATCAGATAAATTTAATGAACTGGCGTTGATCTTAAAATAAAGATATCCCGACTGATTCAATGTCCGGTATGTTCTGTCTCCATCTTGTAATCTGCCCGAAAGAGTGGTGCTTAAACTGGAATCAATAAAAATAGTATAATTAGTATGGTTATCGGTTGCATTTCCGATATAAAGAATACCACAATCAGAAGAACAACTGTTAAGTGTTTCTCCGGTTTCACAGATGTCATTACCACATGTCGCTTGAATAGTAAAGTCTGCAGTGATGTCTGTTTGATTAACTCCAATTACTGCCCCGGTAATACCTCCTTCTAAGAAATAAAATACGAAAAGAGATAACATAATGCAACTAACTAAGAGCACAGTAATTAACTGAGGGTTCTGTTCTCTTCTTTTTTGTTTATTTGATTTCATTTAAGTTTTTTAGTTAATTCTTTCAAGTACTTTTTTCCTTTATCCGTGATAGAGAATAATCTGAATCTGTTATGTTCAAAAGCCAGAACAACGTAATCTTGGCCTTTCAAAAGGATTAATTGATGCTGGACTGTATGGAAGTGTAAAGAAGTTTTTTTAGCAATCTTATGAGTAGTAGAATCTCCTTTTTTTAGCGTCTTAAGGATAATAAACTGTAGTTCCTTAAACGTCCTTTTTCTATCTCCGAACAAATTGTTTTAAAATAATCTTCTTTTTTATATAAATCTTTCTTTTTATGAACTAATAATCCATATTATATTCATTAATAATTTATATTATATGAACTTTTATGAATAAACGGAGAAATCTAAATTTTTATAAAGTACATCTAGAAATAACGATAATGAATTCAAAAACAAAATCAAGAAAGAAATAGCTGGCTGAATAGTTACTAATTAAGTAGCTTCTCCATTCTTGGTGAATGTAATATTTTTTTTAAAACCTTTAAAAAGTTCCTACTCTGTTCCAAGGGGACAGTAATAGAATGTTCATGTGCCCATTTCTTGTCAATTTTTTTCTTTTTCTGAATTAGTAAATATTTGCCAAATTCATTTTCTAAAACATCAAACCAGATTATCCTATTACTATAAGTCAGCTTTTCAAAATCAAAATGCTGCACTCGATGATTAGGGTAATACACCTTAGTTATTCCAAATTGTTTCAGATAAATTTCATTCTCAAGAATCAATACTTGTAAATGTTTTTCGATAGCTTTCCGGGAAAATTTTGTGCCCCTTACTAATTCCGTCATCGTCAGACCTCTAGTGTTATTTTTCAAAAACTCAAGAACCTTCTGATGAATTATTTTTTCTTTTTTTGGAGGATACATTCTAATAGCTATAATTAAGTACCAAAGTATTTATATATTTATGGTTCTCTATATTGGTTACCAATAATAAGATGGAAAAAATTAAAACTCAACTAACAAACTATCCCGAACTTTTAAACGACTTAAAATCTCTTCTTACTAGAGCAAAATATCAAGCTTACAAAGCAGTTGATAATATACGGGTGCAGACATATTGGCAAGTAGGGGAAAGGATTGTCAGAGAAGAATTGCAGCACCAAAATAGGGCCGATTACGGTGAAAGGCTAATTGTTAATTTGGCTAAAGATTTGGGATTTATTAAAAGAGATTTGTACAGAATGGTTCAATTTTACAGAACATATCCGATTATGACATCATTGATGTCACAATTGAGTTGGACCCATTACACCATATTGATGATTATACCCAGCAAAAACGAAAGAGATTTCTATGAACAGCAAGTAATCCAAAATGGTTGGAGTACCAGACAATTAGACAAAGAAATCAAAAATAAACTCTACCAAAGAATCTCTAAGAAAGGAAGTTTAATCATAAAGAAGAAACTCCCCCTTAAACAAATCCAACCAGAACAGATCTTTAAAGACTCTTACTATTTTAATTTCTTGGATTTAAAGAAAGATTACAAGGAAAAAGATTTGAAAAATGCTTTACTTAATAAATTAGAAGAATTTTTACAGGAAATTGGTCAGGATTTTTTTGTTGGCAGAAGAGAGATGCCTATTTTAATTGGAGGGAATTATGACAAAATTGATTTAGAACTATTCCATGCTGGATTATTGTGTTATATCCTTATTGAAATGAAAACAGAACCGTTTAAACATTCTCATGTCAGTCAAATGTATTCTTATTTAAATTGGTATAAACAAAACAAGCAGCAAAAAGGACAAAAGGCTCCAATTGGCTTAATCATTTGTAAAACTAAAGACGAGGAAACTGTCCATTACGCTTTGGGGGATTTGAAAAAAGAAATTTTTATTGCGGATTATAAAACCAAATTGCCTTCAAAAGAACAACTTAAAACATTGATACGATGAGCATCTTAAAGAATTATTAGAACAATAAGATGAAAAAAACAAAGAAGAAAAGGCAACCTCACTGTGATTATGGCGGCACTTGTAAGAACAAAGCTTATATGGAAGTGTATCCCAGTTTATTGGGAGGAAAGCATAAAGATTGCGGTTGGAGTTATTTATGTAGAAAGCATTATTACCAAGAGCAAAAAAAATACAAGTGGAAACTGCCGGCTTGTGGGTTAGGTACTGGGAAGAAATTCTAAATTTTTATAAAGCAAGCTTAGAATTAAAACAACAATGAACTCTGAAACAAAACAACTAATTGAAAAAGCCAACCAGGTTTACCAAGAGAACCATCCCAATACTTGTTGGTTTGGTAGATGTATTTTTCTGAGTTGGTATTGTGATCTGGGAACGTGTAAGTTTTGTTTTAGAAGTACTATCAAACATAAGATTAGATATGCTAAAAAGGCCAAGAGAACTACCGAATCTATTCTTTCTGATGCAGTGATTGGTAAAGTGATGGGTTGGAAGTTAGAATTCTTAACTGGAGGATATGGTATTTTTTCTTTTGAAGAGATTTTGGAAATTATCAAGAAAGTTTCGCAAGTTTATGAGGAAAAGATCTGGATTAATTTAGGAGTTTTAGAAAAAGAACAGTTAGAACAATTAAAACCGTATGTGGAAGGTATTTGTGCTTCCATTGAAACGGTGGAACCTAATTTGCATAGTCAGCTATGCCCAGATAAACCGATTGAACCTTATGTAAAGATGTTAAAATTGGCTGACAAACTAGGCTTCAAAAAAAGCATGACTGTAGTGATTGGTCTAGGTGAGCAGAAAGAAGACTGGAATTCATTAAGTAAATTCATTGAAGAAAATAGATTAGATCTCATTACTTTTTATGCTTTAAAGCCAGTGAAGGGAACCGATTTTGATAAAAGTCCGGAAGTAGCAGATTATGTGTGGTGGATTGCCCAGACTAGAATTAAATTCCCCAAGTTGAAGATAACTGCCGGATTAACTCCCAAAAAAGTAGATTATACTGAAATGTTATTGAAAGCGGGAGCTAACGCTATTACTAAATTCCCCGTCATTAGAAAGTTTGCCACTGCAGAAGCGAAATTAATTGAAGAATTGGTTAAGAAATCGGGAAGGGAATTTAATTCTTCTTTGGTGGAAATTCCGTCCATTGATTGGGCAGCGGAAGTCAAGAAACACGGCTTGGGAGAAAAAGTGTTGGAAAAGGTTTTACAAAACGTTGAAAATATGGAAAAGAATATAAGTAAGTAAGTGTGCGAGGTATTTGATGGATGAAATCAAAATTGGTCAAGCTTTAGAAAGGCAAGTAGATAGAGAAGAGCAAGGAGAATTAAAAGGAGCCTTAAAAGAAAGCGAAGGCAGCAGGAAAGACGGAAAGAGTATCCTGATTATGGTAGGAATCTTAGTTGGAGTATTAGTTTTTTCTATGGGCGGATTCAAGGCATACGACCAGTTAACTGGAGCCGCAACCATTAATATCGATGAGATTCATTTAAAAAATATAGAAGGAAAATTAGATCCCTCGGAAGGTTACATTTATGGTCAGAATAGTTTTATTTTTGCTGATGGTTTATGGTGGACTGATATCAATCGGGGAGATCGTTGGTTAAAAGTAAGGATCCATTTTGGCCCTAGAGAAGTAGAAGAAGTCAAAATAGAAGGATATCCAGATGCTGCTTTTAATGACAGAGAGGAAGTTTATGTTGCTATCGATCCAGTATTTGGAAATAAATATCTAACCTTGGCCTTATCTGAAGTGAATTTGAACATGGTTCAGGGATTAATGAGAAAACCAGTGGCGGTGTGTTCTAGAGAAAACGAAACCGTTTGTGTTGATAGGGAAATCTTAAATTGTGAGAATACAAAAGGGAAACCAGTAATCGAATTTCGTTGGGGAGGAGAACCCAAGATTACTTTAGATGGAACTTGTATTCTAATCAGTGGAGAAGATATGGGAATTGTTAAGGCTGCCAATAGATTAATCTGGCAGTGGTATGGCGTAATGCGTTAAGTTCTAGTTTACTTATACTTGTGTAAAACTTCCAGCTACTAAGTATATTTTTTAGAACAAATATTTTGAGAAAGATAATAATCGAGGTTCCTTAAGAAGTAATTTTTGAAGTAGTTTTTTGGGATTTTCTCTGGAATGGGTTTCTAAAATCTTCTGGAGTTGGGGTTGGGAAGTTAAATTGATGAGTTTATTGTAATCCCTATCTGAGAATTTGTCAAGGGTTTTTCTGATAAGGAGATGTCGTTTAAGATTTTGATGATTTTTGAAGGCAGGAGGCTGGTTTGTTAAATGATTAGTGAGATTGACTGCGGCTTTGAACCCGGGGAGGATTCCTCCTAGGGTGGTGGCTTTAACGTGAGAAGCGGCATCGCCAATGACAAAAATATTTTTACTCTTGGTTTTGGATTTTGGATCAAATAAAGGGATTAATCCGCCTTGCTTTTCTAGAATGTCTTTGGGTTTAATGTTAAGGTGTTTAAGGTGGTTGTTGAAGTAAGGTAAGGGGTTCTCGGAAGAGACTACTCCTATTCGGGCCTTAGTTTTTGATTCGGGAACTAACCAAGCAAAAAAGTCGGGAGAAATATGTTGGCCGAAGAAAGTTTGGTAAGTATGGGGATTAAATTTACCTTTGATAGTGGCTTGAAGGCCGACAAAGAGTTGTTTTTTCTTAAAAGGATTGAGATACTTATAGAGTAAAGAGTTGGGGCCATCTGCTCCAATGATGATGTCTGGGGAGAGAGTTTTCTTCTTAGAGTTATGTTGGAAAATAAGAGTTGTTTGGGCATCCTTTTCTTGGATTTCTACTAATTTATGCTCTGGATGGAATTTAGTGCCTTTTTTGATGGCTAAATTAAGGATGAATTGGTCAAATTTCTTTCGGTTGACTAAGTATTCTGTTTTATTAATTGTGATACGGTTTTGGTTGGGAGAAAAAACCTGTAATTGAGAGAGAGTATTGATAAGGAATTCTTTTTTTAGTGGAATAAATTTCTTGATTTCGGAGGTTAAAAGACCAGTACACTGAATGGGAGAACCAATCTGAGAAGTTTTCTTACTATCATATAAGTGGACTTGGAATCCTTGCTTAGAAAGTAGAAAGGCAGTGTAGGAACCAACGGGTCCAGCACCGATAATGGCAATAGTTTTTGGAGTCATTTGTTTGATGGAGCTTAAGCTAAGATATTAAAAAAAGAAAAAAAGAAAAAAAAGGGAAGATAAATCAACCCACTAATTAATAGTAGGTTTTTTCTTCGCCTTCGTCAACATCGTCTTTTCTTAATCTACTGAAGCCCAGGATTAAGCCAACAAGTACTAAGACTGCTACTAGAACAACCAAAGCAACTTCTAAGCTAGATCTCAAGTTTAATCCACTATCTTGTGGAACAACATTAGCTTGCAAGTAAATAGTTTTTAAGACGTTGTCGTCGGAGCTGATGGTTAAGGTAGCTACCTTTTCGCCAGCAGTTGCAGCGTCGTTAGCAGTTACATATGCGTAAACGACTGCAGTGTTTCCAGGTGCTAAAACAACTAAGTTTTCAGACAAACTTGAAGCTGCCCATTCGCCAGTGTTCAATTCTAAAACATAAGTTTTAGCTGAAGTTCCAGCGTTGGTTAATGCAATAGGGTAAACTGCTTGTTGATTTGCAACAACATTTTGGGATTCCGGACCAACAGTGATGATTAATTTGTCTTCACCAGCTGAACATCGGTCACTAGCAGAGACATGGATTAAAAAGTCTTTACTAACAGTTTCGCCGTGGTTGTATTCAACAGTAACTCTAGCGGTGTAATCTCCTTCTTCAGTACACAAAGGAAGTCTAAGAATTTCTTCGTCTTCTCCAGTGTGTTCTTTATCGCCATCTTTGATTAAATCAATGTAATCAACAGCAATAAGTCCTAATTCCGGAAATTCTACAGTAACTTTAACATCTTCTTCGTCGTTTCCACCGAAGTTTTCAACTAAAACAGTAGTCAACAAAGACTGGCCTGCTTTAACAGAAGTTCCAGGTGAGAAAACAACATCAGCGATGTCTAGACCATGTCTTGCATTGTCAACTTTCAAGTTAACTACTCTGGTCAATTCGTTACTATTTTGGTCGGTTACCTTAACTCTTAATGAGTATAAGTCGTCTCCAGTTTCTAAATCTCTAGGTAAAGTTACACTTAAATCTACCCATTTAGAATCGCCTTCTTCAAGGTCGAACATAGCACTAGAGTCTTCTAAGTCACCATACTCGTAACCATTGACTTCTATTTCAACTTGGATGTCTTTTACTTCAAAAGTATGTTCGTCATCCCCGTCGTCTAAACCCAATAGTTTCAGTTCAACATCTAAGGTTTCACCAGCTTCTACGGCTACGTTTTCAGTAAACACGCCGTTAATGTCCATGTCTACTGCGTGTCCGTTAATTTCTAGTTTTTCTATTCCTACTTGCTGTTCAAGATCGTCTTCAAACATAATAACAGCACTTGCCATAGAAACAACTAATAGACT